>CAZAJW010000141.1:0-36057 GCA_964485485.1 uncultured Atribacterota bacterium
GGTGTTTTAAATGAAATGTTCATTTTGCGGGAAAGACCAAAGTGAAGTCAAAAAAATTGTTTCAGGTCCTAATGGGGTCAATATCTGCAGTGAATGCATACAAGTTTGCGGTTATATCTTGAAAGAGGATAAAAAAAAGAAAAATAACGAACATTTTTCTATAAAAAATATTCCTATTCCTGAAGAGATTAAAAAATATCTTGACCAATATGTTATTGGACAGGAAAAAGCAAAGAAAATTCTTTCTGTTGCAGTTTATAATCATTATCAGAGAATTAAGAATAACCTCTCCAGGAATCAAGTTGACAAAAAATCTAAAAAAATTGATGATTTTGTTGAAATGGAGAAAAGCAATATCCTTTTATTGGGACCAAGTGGTTGTGGTAAAACTCTTTTAGCCCGAACATTGGCAAAAAAACTTGAGGTTCCTTTTGCAATTGCAGATGCTACTACTCTGACTGAGGCAGGATACGTCGGTGATGATGTGGAAAATGTTCTATTAAAGCTATATCATGCTGCAGATGAAGATATCGAAAAAGCCCAAAATGGGATAATATATATTGATGAAATAGATAAAATAGCTCGTAAATCAGAGAACCCCTCTATTACCCGAGATGTTTCCGGGGAAGGAGTTCAGCAGGCGCTGCTAAAAATTATCGAAGGAACTATTTCCAGTATGCCCATGCAAGGGGGTAGAAAGCATCCCCATCAAAAGAATATTGAGATTGATACTTCCCAGATACTTTTTATCTGTGGAGGTTCCTTTGAGGGACTAGAAAATATTATCAAGAGTAGAATGCAGGCTCACCAAATCGGTTTTAATGCTGACATTTATGGTGATGGTAGCAGATATAGTAATATTAAATCAATCCTTCCCAGAGTACTGCCGGAAGATTTAATAAAATTTGGGTTGATTCCTGAATTAGTCGGTCGCCTGACAATTATTTCAACCATTGACAATCTCGATAAGCAAGCCCTGGTGGATATCCTGACTAAACCGAAAAATGCTGTCACTTTACAGTATCAACGGATATTACAGAACCAGGGAGTCGAGCTGAAATTTACCCGTCCAGCCTTAGAAGCAGTAGCAAAGAAAGCGTTGAGCAGAAAGACCGGGGCTAGAGGACTAAGGTCAATTATCGAGGAATCAATGCTGGAAATCATGTATCAGATTCCCTCAATGAAGAATATCAAAGGGTGTACGATTACCAAAAAAGTGATTGAAGATAATGAAGTTCCGATATTGATTGAAGATAATAATATTAAGCAAGAAAGAGAAACTGCCTGATAAGGCAGTTTCTCTTTCTTGACATCTTAAGACAAACATTGTAACATATCAGCAGTATTATATAAATTGGCAATGAAGGGATTTAGTAAATATTAATCTGATTAATTCAGTTGATATTGAATGTCCTCCCCGAGCCTTTTTCCGAAATATAAAAGTAAGTTTTATCGGTTGAACCGTTAACACTATATTGAGTGCCTGTTCTTAACATTTGAGTAACAGAGAACAGGAATTAAGGTGGTACCGCGAACCCTTTCCGTCCTTAAAAAGGATGAAAAGGGTTTTTTTATGAAAAAATTCTCATTATTTTACTAAAACAAAAAGAAGATACGGGAGAATATATGATGGAAAAACAACAGCAAAGTCAATTACAATCTGTTTATAATCCAAAAATTGTGGAAGATCACTGGTATCAATTTTGGTTAGAAAATGATCTTTTCACTGCCAGGAATAATAAAGATAAGAAGAATAATTATTCTATTGTCATGCCCCCACCCAATATCACTGGTTCATTACATATTGGACATGCACTTAATAATACATTGCAAGATATTATTATCCGCTGGAAAAGGATGCAAGGGCATAATGTTCTCTGGCTTCCTGGTACCGATCATGCCGGTATAGCTACTCAGAATGTGGTAGAAAGAGAAATTGCCAAAGAAGGCAAAACAAGGTATGACCTTGGAAGGGAAGAATTTACAAAACGGGCTTGGCAATGCCGAGAAAAATATGGCTCAAATATTCTTAACCAGTTAAAAAAGATGGGCTGCTCCTGTGATTGGTCTCGCTTAAGATTTACATTAGATGAGGGATTATCAAAGGCAGTAAGGAAAGTATTTGTTACCTTATATCAGGAAGGCCTTATTTATCGCTCTAATTATGTAATTAACTGGTGCCCACGCTGTAAAACGGCATTAGCGGATATTGAAGTTGAACAGAGAGAGGAAAATGCCAAACTTTATTATGTAATTTATCCATTAAAAGACTCAGTAGAAGAATATATTGTTGTTGCTACTACCCGTCCTGAGACAATGCTTGGGGATACTGCAATTGCCGTTAATCCTAAAGATAAGCGTTACGAAAAATATATTGGTAAGATAGCTATATTACCCTTGGTTGGAAGAGAACTGCCCATTGTAGCTGATGACTATGTGGACCCAGAATTTGGAACCGGTTCAGTCAAGATTACTCCGGCACATGATTTAAATGATTTTGAATTAGGCCAGAGGCATAAACTTGAAGAAATAAATATATTAAATGATGATGGAACTATGAATAAAAATGCCGGAGAGTATATTAATATGACGGCTCTTGAGTGTCGGGAAAAAATACTGGAAGACCTTAAAGATAAAAAATATTTAAAAAAAGTAGAGAATTACAAACATTCAATAGGACATTGTTATCGATGTGATACAGTGATTGAGCCCTATCTTTCAAAACAATGGTTTGTTAAGATAGAAGACTTGGCAAAACCAGCCATTGATGCAGTAGAGAGCAACAAAACAACTTTTATTCCCAAAAGATGGTCAAAGGTCTATTTTGAATGGATGTATAATATAAGGGATTGGTGTATCTCGCGTCAGTTGTGGTGGGGACATCGTATCCCAGTATGGTATTGCAAGGATTGCGGTGAGATGATGGTCAGGATGGATGACCCTTCCGAATGTTCCAAATGTCATAGCAGGAATATCGTGCAAGATAAAGATGTTCTCGATACCTGGTTTAGTTCAGCGCTCTGGCCTTTCTCTACGCTTGGCTGGCCTGAACAAACTTCTGATTTAGAACAATTTTATCCAACCTCTTTGTTAGTCACTGGATTTGATATTATATTTTTCTGGGTTGCCCGAATGATGATGATGGGCCTTAAGTTCAGAGGAGACATTCCTTTTGAGAAAGTATTCATCAACCCTTTAATTAAAGACATTGAAGGAAAAAAAATGAGCAAATCAAAAGGAAATGTTATTGACCCTTTATTGATGATTGATGAATACGGTGCTGATGCCTTAAGAATGACTTTGGCTGCTCTAACTATTCAGGCAAATTACATTCGTTTGTCAAAGGATAAAATTGAGACATTCAGGAACTTTACCAATAAGATATGGAATGTTGCCCGCTTTTCTTTAACTCACCTTGAAGACTTTAATCCCAAAGAAGTAAAGGAAGAAAATCTGCAATTTAGTCTATTTGATGAATGGATACTTTATCAACTGAATAATACTATCAAAAAGGTTACCGAAAGTCTTAATAACTTTAAATTTAGTGATGCGGCTATGGCTATATATGAATTTACCTGGAATTATTTTTGTGACTGGTATGTTGAGTTAATTAAGGAAACATTGTACCGTAAAGAAAGCAGTCCGGAGAAGGAAACAGCTCAATATGTTTTATGGTTCGTACTGGATAATATTCTCAGGCTACTACATCCTTTTATGCCCTTTATTACTGAAGAGATATGGCAAAAAATACCACATCAGGAATTAAGCATTTCTATTTCTAAATGGCCCGAATATAAAAAGGAGAGAGCAAAAAAGAATCTGGAAGAAAGAGTATATACCATTCAGGAAGTTATCAAAACAATTCGTAATATTAAAGCTGAAATGAATATTCCTCTTACCAGAGGCATTGATGTCTTTAGTAAAATTGTTGACAGCAGTAAGGGAAAATTAATAGAAGAGCACCTGTCTTTCATAAAGAATCTTGCTCATGTTCAATCTTTTGAAGTAAGTGATTCAATGGAAAAACCGGAATGCTCTGCTACAGGCGTTTTAGAGGATATAGAGATATTTGTTCCCTTAAAAGAAGTTATTGATTTAGATGCAGAGGTACATCGCTTAGAAAAAAAATTACAGAAGATTGAAAAAGACATGATTATTATTAATAAAAAATTGAACAATGCAGACTTTATCCAGAAGGCACCTGATAAAATTATTAACAAAGAAAAAGAAAAAATAAAAGAGCTAACTGATATACGTGATAGAATTCAAAAAAATCTGAAAGCACTCAAATCGGTATGATAGATTATCAACAAGCAATTGAATATATATATGGTTTGAATAAATATGGGATTAAATTAGGTCTCAAGAACATTTCTTGTTTACTTTCTCTTTTTAATAATCCCCATTTAAAGACCAAGGTAATCCATATTGCCGGTACAAACGGTAAAGGCTCCACAGCAGCAATGATATTTTCAATATTAAAAGCTGCCGGATATAAAGTGGGGTTATATACTTCTCCGCACCTGGTTCATTTTCAGGAGAGAATGAGGATAAACGAAAAATTAATATCTCAGCATGATGTTTGTTCTCTTCTGAAAAGGATAAAACCAGCTATAGAAAAAGTAGCCAGGAAAGAAGGATACCAGCATCCCACCTTTTTTGAGGTCATAACTACCATGGCGTTTGTTTATTTTTATGAAAACGAGGTAGACTTCTCTATTATGGAAGCTGGTTTAGGTGGACGACTCGATGCTACGAATGTTTGCCAATCCCTTGTTTCTGTTATTAGTCATATTGACTATGACCATATGGACAAGTTAGGCAGTACCTTAACTGAAATTGCTCGTGAAAAAGGGGAAATTATTAAAGATAAGACATATGTAATCAATGCTGAACAATACCCGGAAGCAGATAGGGTAATTAATTCTATAGCAGAAGAAAGACAGTCTCCTGTATATTCGGTGGGTCAAGAGATCAAATCATATCCGATTTATTCTGATTTAGAGGGAAACAATTTTAATTACTCCGGAATTTATCGTAAACTTAATGATTTGCATATCCCATTGGTGGGGGAATATCAGGTTGAGAATGCTGCAATGGCAATTGCTGTAACAGAACTGTTAAATAAGATGGATTTTGTTATAAATAAGCAAGCAATTTTGAATGGTCTAAGAGATAGCCAATGGCCGGGTAGATTTGAAATTGTACAAAAAGAGCCAATGGTTATCCTTGATGGAGCTCATAATCCCAATGGAGTTGCCCAATTTAGCAAAAATTTAAGGAAGTTTGTTCCGGACAAAAAGATTATAGCGATTTTGGGTATCTTTAGTGATAAAGACTATCAAGGTATTCTCAAGAATATAGTTCCTCTTGCAGACCAAATTATCATAACGATGGCAAATAATCCCCGGGCTACACCAACTCATATACTTGCTAGAGAAGCAGGTCGTTATATTAATCCTGACAAAATAATAGAAAAAACAACTGTTGATGCTGCTATTCAAGAATCTCTCAAGATTTCTAAAAAAGATAGTGTTATTTGTGTAACCGGTTCACTGTACACTGTTGGAGAAGCGAAGGCTTATTTTCTCAAAAAGAAGAATGATAAGTAAAGGAAGTTATTGTCAGGAAATAAGGAGAAAAGATAAGAAGAGGAGAATCAATTATGTTCAATCTTTCCAGACAGGAAAAAATTGTTTTTCTGATTATTATTTCAGCACTTTTAATAACTTTCAGTTGGAAATTGTATAGCAAAGAAAAAAGCAGTATTACCATAGTGCCAACTGCTGAGATAGGTGAAAATGATAACCGGGAAGAAAATGAAATAATTGATAAAAAAATATGTATCGTTCATATTTCGGGAGCAGTTAATCACCCTGGCGTGTATCAATTGACTGAAGGTGAACGGATAATTGATGCTGTGAAGATGGCTGGCGGGGAGATGGAAAGGGCGAATGTGGATGCTGTTAATCTAGCTGCCCACCTTTATGATGGACAAAAAATAGTGATCCCATTTATTTCAGAAAACAACGCAGATGAAGTTGCCCAAAAGGATATAGCGAATGAAGAATTACGTCAACCTGATTACTCCGTTAACAGTACTCTATTAAATCTTAATGCTGTTACCTCTAATCAGCTAGAAACTTTGCCCGGCATCGGTCCGGCCTTAGCGGAGCGTATTCTTGCTTATCGCAAGGATCATGGTTTATTTAAGAATATCGAAGATGTTATGAATGTTTCAGGAATTGGAGAAAAGAGGTTCGAAAGTATTAAGGAGTACATCACTGTCTATTAAACAGGTTCACACATTATCGTATATACAAAATCCCCTTCTTTTATTATTATCATCCTATGTCGCCGGAATTATTTTAGCCAATATTTTTGGCTTTCTAGATTATTTCAGTTTGTTTATTATTTTCATAATTGTTTGTTTTTTAAGCTGGCTGTCTTATAAGAATGATTGGAAAATTACCATAATTTTATTTTTATTATCCTTTCTATTTATAGGCATGGTAAACACATCCTATCATTTGCAGCCAGTTGGCCCTAATAATATATATAATTTTAGTGGGGAGCAAGGAAATCTTTTCGGAACTGTCTGTCATGCAGAAATTAAACAAGCTTATAATTATCAGGAAATTCAAGTAAAGACTAACTTCTTTCAATTATATGATAAGCGCTACCAAGCTAACGGTCATGTCTTGTTGAGGGTATATGGTGTTGAGCCGGTTATAAAATTTGGTGATGTTATAAAAGCAGAGGTATTATTACAAGAACCTGAATTGCCCGGAAATTTTGGTGAATTTAATTATCGGGATTATTTGAAAAGGCAAAATATTTTTTTGACCGATAGTATAGAAATTAATAAGCTGGAAATTACTGGACATAGTGAAAATTTAAGTATTAACTCCCTTATTTATGGCATCAAAAATAGAATAACCCGGAAGATTGAAAAAATATATAAATCCCCTGGGAAAAGTCTAATAAAAGCAATTCTAATAGGAGATAAAACCGAAATATCTCGAGAGTTGACCGATATATTTCAAGATGCAGGTATCATGCATATACTTGCCATTTCTGGTTTGCATGTAGGCATAATTGCTATTGTTTTGCTTTTTATTTTCAATTTGATACCGAAATATTGGATAAATGATTTATTTAAATATCTTATTATCATTATCATTATGTTAGGATATGCTGCTATGACAGGGTTTCGTCCCTCGGTAAGCAGAGCGACTTTGATGCTTGCTATTGTAATTATTGCAAAATGTTTTAATCGACCTTACCACATATATAACAGCCTATACCTGGCAGCTTTTTTGATTTTATTATGGCAGCCCCTGTATGTGTATGATGCCGGTTTTTTGCTTTCCTTTGTGGTTACATTCTTTATTATTTTTCTAGCTCCGATCCTGGAAGACAAATTAGAATATTTGCCTTCCTATTTTAGAAAACTTTTCTCAGTATCATTATCGGCCTGGTTGGGAGTAGTTCCCTTATCTGCTTATTTTTTTTATAAAATATCTTTTATCGGGATTCTATCTAATATTATCATCATTCCACTAATCGGAGTTATCCTAATTTTGGCTTTGCTTTCTATTTTTTTATCCTTTTTATTCCTGCCAATTGCTCAGTTGTTTTCATTGTTTAACGAAGTTTTGATTAATTTATTGCTTATAGCAGGAAAAAAATTATCATCATTACCTTTTGCCTATCAACATGTTGCGCAACCTGGTTTAGCTTCAATAATTCTTTATTACATTATTATTTTGACGGTTTTTTATTCTATCCACTTCTGGGCCAAGTATGATTTATTGGAAAAAAAGCGCAGATTTTGGCTAATAGTATCTTTCAGTTTTATTTTGATATTTATAAATGTTCTTTTTCCATCATCTTTACTGGCTGTGCATTTTATTAATGTAGGGCAGGGTGATTGTATTTTAGTGCAAACTCCACAGAAAAAGAATATTTTAATCGATGGTGGTGGCACGCCATATAGTGATTATGATATAGGTAAAAATATCGTTATTCCCTATTTAAGGCGTGAAGGAATCAGCCAGATTGATATCATGTTTTTAACTCACCCTGATACGGACCATTTGGAAGGACTATTGCCTGTACTGAAAGAAATGAAAGTTAATTTGGTAGTGGATAGCGGTGTACAATATCAGGATAAAATGTATCTAGATTTTCTTTCTCTAATTCAAGAAGATGAAAATATTTCTTACTTTCAAACAAGAGCAGGGGATGTGATACGAATAGGCTCTGATATCGAGATTTCTATTATAAATCCTTCCATAGTCTCTAATTGTGTGCTTGAAAATGATTTCAATAACAATTCGATTGTGCTAAAATTACAATATAAAAATACAGATTTTTTATTTACAGGTGACATAGAAGAGCCCGCTGAAATAAATATATTGTCCAGAAACAATTTGCTGAAAAGTGATATATTAAAAGTTGCACACCATGGCAGTGACAGCTCTACAGGAGATTTATTTTTAGAGAAAATAAAACCCGAAGTTGCTATAATTTCAGTTGGCGCTAACAATTTTGGACATCCTAATCCGGATGTAATTAAAAAATTAGAAAAAAAATGTCAGAAAGTATTTCGGACTGACCTGAATGGTACTATTATAGTAAGAAGTAATGGTAGTAAATATTATATTAATATTCTTAGGTGATTAATACATGGCAAAACAACAGATTACTGATTTTTTTCAATTGCAAAAGGATATAAACAGTAACTCACTAAAACCAATCTATCTTTTATATGGAGAAGAAAGTTATCTTCATAATATAATACAAGATAATATTAAAGCTCATTTCCGTAATGGTAAGGAGTCTGTTAATTATGAAATATTTTATGGAGAAAATATTGATTTTAACCGATTGGTAAATTCTATTAAGATATTGCCTCTGGGTACTGAGAAACAGGTTATTATTCTTAAACATTTAGAAAAACTGAGTGATTCCTATGCTAAAAAGTTAGATTTTCTTATTAAGAGTAAATCATTCCAGGATGATAGTGTAATTATTTTAATCTTTAGTTTAAATAAAAAAATACCTACCAATATATCTTTAGAAAGAATAAAGAAGTATGGTAGTATAGTTTCTCTAAAAAAACCCAAGTCATATCAAATTAAACAATGGGTTAATCAAAAATGCCGAGAAAATAATTTAAACATATTGCCAGAAGCTTTATATTATCTGCAAAGATTAACAGATAATGACTTAGGCAGAATTGACAATGAATTAGAGAAAATATCCTGCTATTTGGGTAAAAATTCTTCTATGATAAAAAGGGAAGATATCATTAATAACTTTTTTGGCTCAGAGGAGGTTAATATTTTTAATTTTGTAGACGCAATTGGTGAAAGAAAAACAAAATTAGCTTTAAAACTGTTAGAAAAATTAGCAGAAAACGAGTATCATCCATTATCATTATTGGCTATGATAAGTCGTCAAATAAAATTAATATTGAGGGCGAAATTATATTATGGTAATCAAGAAAAACTAAAGGGAGAATTACATCTCCCTCCTTTTGTTATAGATAAGTTAATCCAGCAGTCGCATAAATTTAAATTAGAAAAATTGAAAAATATTTTTCGGCATCTGTTAGATGCCGAAAGAAAATTAAAAACAGGATATTTTAATCCTGTTTTGGTACTAGAACAATTGGTAATAGAAATTACCAATTAGCTGATTAATTCTATTATTTCTTTTCATTATCATTTTTAATATTTTTAGCTTGCTTGCTTTGGGAAAGATTTTTAAGTTTCTTTGCTAATAATGATTTCTTACGGGCAACAGTATTTTTTGCAAAAATACCTTTTTGCGCCGCTTTGTCTAAAATAGAAATACACTGATGATAACTTTGATTAGCATCTTCTATGTTTTCACTATTAAGTGAATTTTCGAATTTCTTAATTAATGTTTTAACTTTTGATTTGTAAGCAGAATTTTTTAGACGTTGTCTTTCTGATATTTTAACTCTTTTAATGGCAGATTTTATAATAGGCATATTAGTATCCTTTTTTCCTTTCAAAAAATATTTTGCTGGTAAATTTTAACATCTTTTATGCTTAAAATCAAGCAGTAATAAAAACGTATCTTAAGTAAATAAATCGAGGGGTTTAAAAGAATGACAAATAGTAATTACCGGGTAGCGAAATATACCGGTATAGTAATGGTTGCAACACTATTATGTAGGGTATTGGGATTGGGCCGAGAAATGGTGATATCAAATCAATTTGGAGCAGGACTCGAGACCGATGCGTTTTTTGTAGCCTTTATGATTCCAAACTTATTAAGAAGTTTCTTGGGAGAAGGGGCTCTCAATACTACCTTTATACCTGTTTTTTCTGATTACCTGGCATATAATAATCAAAAAAAAGCCGATGCTTTTGCCAGTAATGTTCTTAATATTTTAATCATCACCCTGGTTGTCATTATATTGCTGGGAATCTGGGGGGCACCATTGATTGTTAATATTGTAGCCAGTGGATTCAAACAGGAACCTGAAAAATTTGAATTAACCGTCCGTTTAACTAAAATAATGTTTCCCTACATTGGTTTTGCAGCGGTAGCTGCTTTATTTATGGGTATTCTAAATTCTTACAGGCAATTTTTTATTCCGGCATTTGCACCGGCTATGTTGAATATTGGAATAATGTCTTTTGCTTTTTTTTATTCAAAAATCTTAGGCATATATAGCTTAACACTTGGTGTAATAATTGGCGGATTAGTCCAGGTGCTAATTCATATACCGGCATTGATAAAAAAACATTTTCATTATCAGATGATTATTGATTTTCATGAACCAGGGATAAGAAACCTTTTCCTGCTGTTGATGCCTGCAATGTTTGGCCTGGCAATTGATAAGATTAATTTTGTTGTTGACCGAATTATTGCCTCTTATCTGGCACATGGCAGCATTTCAGCTCTGTATTATGCCAATCGGCTAATGCAATTTCCACTGGGCGTATTTGGAATTGCACTTTCAATTGCCATTCTGCCAACACTTTCCAGACATGTGGCAAAAAAAGAATTTGAGGAAATGAGAGAAAGCTTTTCTTTCGGGATAAAAATACTATCTTTTTTTATTTTGCCCTCTACTGTCGGTTTGATTGTTTTAAGCCACCCGATTATCCGGTTATTCTATGAGCATGGATTGTTTAGTTCACAAGACACCAGTTTAACGGAAGTAGCCTTGGTTTGTTATACAGTAGGACTATTTGCATTGGCAACCCTAAGATTAGTCATCAGTACCTTTTATGCCTTAAAGGATACCAAAACTCCATTAAAGATAGGTATTTTTGTCGTTATTTTCAATATAATCTTAGACCTTATTTTGGTACGTTATTTAGCCCATGCCGGAATAGCCCTGGCAACCTCAATTGCCGCTATTATTCATTTGATTATCCTGGGTGTCGCTTTACATAGAAAAGTAAATGGAATATTTTCCGGAGCATTATTCAGTTTTTTCTGGAAAATATGCCTAGCATCTTTTCTTATGGGACTTTCCTGCTGGCTTGTTTCCCACTATTTTGACTCTATGCTTGACCTGAATGTTAAAATAGTACAGTTTGCTCAAGTCATCATATCTGTTATTTCAGGATTAATGATTTATTACTTTAGTGGTATAATATTGGGTATCTCGGAATTTCGAAATGCGCGACAAATAATTCGTAAAATACTTAAAGGAAAATTGAAGGAAGAGGATATAAATGCCTAGAATAGAAGATATTCGTAATTTTTCCATCATTGCTCACATTGATCACGGAAAATCTACGATTGCTGACCGGATTTTAGAGCTAACCGAAACAATAAGTGAAAGAGAAAGAAGAGATCAGGTACTGGATGATATGGATTTGGAGCGGGAAAAAGGCATTACCATTAAATCAAAGGCTGTTCGGTTGTTATATAAAGCTGATAATGGTGGTCAGTATATTTTTAATTTAATTGATACCCCGGGCCATGTTGACTTTTCCTATGAGGTGTCAAGAAGTTTAGCAGCCTGCGAAGGGGCGCTGTTAGTCATCGATGCTGCTCAAGGTGTACAGGCTCAAACCATTGCCAATGTTCAAATGGCTTTAGAGAATAATTTAAATATTATATTGATTATTAATAAGATTGATCTTTCTACTGCCAATCCGGAAAGAGTAAGAGAAGAGATTAAAAAGATAAAGGGACTGGAAAATAGCCCCATCTTTTTAACTAGTGCTAAAGACGGAAGAGGAATCAAAGAGGTGCTGGAAGCTATTGTACAATACATTCCACATCCCAGCGGTAGTGAAGATAAGCCTTTGCAAGCGTTGATTTTTGACTCGATTTACAATTCTTATCAAGGTTCTATTGTTTATTTGCGACTTGTCAACGGCACAGTCAAACCTGGAATGAAAATACAGACAATGTCTAATAAAAAAACCTATGAAGTAACTGAAACTGGAATCTTTAGTCCAAAAAGAAAAAAAGTTGACCAACTTTCAGTAGGTGATGTGGGTTATTTAACTGCCGGCTTTAAGGATATAACCCTTACCAAGGTGGGAGATACGATTACCGATGCAATTCATCCTTCAGAACAACGGCTACCTGGTTATAAAAAAGTATCTCCTGTAGTTTTTTGCAGTATGTATCCGGTAGAAAATGATGATTACCATAACCTTAAATATGCTCTTGAAAAACTTAGCTTAAATGATTCGGCAATTAGCTATATGGCTGAAAATTCCCCTGCTTTAGGTTTTGGTTTTCGCTGTGGTTTCTTAGGTTTGCTGCATATGGAGATAATCCAGGAACGGTTGGAAAGGGAATACCAGATTCAATTAATTACTACTACACCAAGCGTAGTGTATCGCGTTCATTTAAAAAATAAAGAAATAATAGAAATCAATAATCCTTCATCATTGCCCGAAGTGAATACCATTGATTTTATCGAAGAGCCATTTATTGAGTTGACCATAGTATTGCCAAGCCAATTTATGGGAGGTATTATGGAGCTTGTTCAAGATAGGAGAGGAATATTTAAAAATTTAGAATATCTTGATCAGGATAGAGCACGTTTAGTCTATCATTTGCCATTGAGCGAGATTATGCTTGATTTTTATGATAGGATTAAGTCGATTAGTAAGGGGTATGCTAGTTTGGATTATCAAATTATTAGCTATCAAGCTTCACCCTTAACAAAGGTTGATTTATTAGTCAATGAGGATGTGGTAGACAACCTTTCCTTTATATGCCATAAAGATAAAGCCCATGAGCGGGCTCGAAAATTGGTGGAAAATCTCAAGACCGTTATCCCGCGTCAGATGTTTAATGTCCCTATCCAGGCTAAAATCAATCAGAAGATTATTGCCCGCTCTACTGTCAAGGCTCTAAAAAAGGATGTTTTGGCAAAATGTTACGGAGGAGATATCACCAGAAAAAGGAAGTTACTGGAAAAACAAAAAGCTGGCAAAAAAAGAATGAAAAAAGTAGGAAAGGTAGAAATACCTCAAGAAGCCTTTATGAGTGTTTTAAAGATAGAGTAAAATAGAAGTATAACTATGAATTCGATAAAATTAGGCCTATATATCCATATCCCTTTCTGTAATTCCAAGTGCCCTTATTGTAGTTTTTTTTCGATTGTAGCCGAAAATGAATTCATAAAAAGAAGGTATCTCGATGCTTTAAAAAAAGAAATGGAAATCTATAGCCAAAAATTTCCGGAAACAGTCATGCAATCTATTTATCTGGGAGGAGGCACGCCAACCACACTAAGCGGCCGACTCATTGCCGAGATATTAGAGAACTGTCATAAATATTTTAAAATTGACAAAGATATTGAAATAACCATTGAGAGTAACCCGGCAACATTTGATGTTAAAAAAGCAGGCATTATCTTCCAGGCAGGAGTAAACAGACTTAGCATAGGTGCTCAGTCTTTCAGCAACAAACTGCTTAAAAATATAGGAAGAATACACGATAAAAAGGAAATAATGAATAGCTTTCATATAGCGAGAGCTATAGGATTTAAAAATATCAATATTGATTTAATGTTTGGGCTTCCGGGGCAGACAATCAGGCAATTTAATAAGACGTTAGAAGAAATTGTGCAACTTCATCCAGAACATATCTCACTCTATGGTCTTTCGATTGAACAAGGGACTCCCTTTGAAGTATTATTAGAAAAGGGAATAATAAAAATACCTTCTGATGATATTTCATATGCTATGTATCAAAAAGCCATTGATTTTTTTAATAACTATGGTTATGAACAGTATGAGATATCAAATTTTGCGCTACCCGGAAAGGATTGTTTTCATAACCGGATATATTGGAAAAATCAACCTTATTTGGGTTTAGGGGCATCTTCTACCTCTTATATTCAAAATATCCGTTTTAAAAACTTTAGTGATTTGAATCAATATATCTATTTGTTGAAACATCATATTTTGCCTATTGAATCGAAAGAAACTCTGCCGTTAAAGGAAGAAATGGCTGAGACAGTAATATTGCATTTACGAATGATGGAAGGGCTGGCAAAGAGTGATTTTATAGCGCGCTTTAACGTTCCTATAGAATCAGTTTTTGCCAAACAGTTAAAAAGATTAAAAGATCAAGGCTTGTTAGCTGATAATGAATCACACTATTTGTTAACTAGAAAGGGAATATCGTTGTCTAATATTGCTTTTATAGAATTTTTAGATTAAAAAAATATCTTTATAATATATAAAAAGGTCAATATAAATATTTTAATTCGAGGCTTGACAAATATTTAGGTGAGTGTTATCTTATTTAAGTGATTAGCACTCTCATCAATAGAGTGCTAATTTGAGGTGATGAATATGGTAATAAATGATAGAATGAAATCCATTCTGAATGCAGTGGTTTACCGTTATATTACTACAGCAGAGCCAATTGGCTCTGAGATGATTGTTAAAAATTATGGTTTAAATGTTAGCTCTGCTACTGTACGTCATGACATGCAGGTATTGGAAAAACTGGGTTTTTTGAAAAAACCGCATACTTCTGCCGGTCGTGTGCCAACAGATAAGGGTTATCGTTTTTATGTTGACAATCTAATGTCAAAAAATGTTATTAATCTTAGTAGAGCTGAACAAAGAGAAATAGTTGAACAGTATAAAATAAGAAAAGAATTTAATGAAGTCATGAGGATTACCTCTAAATTGATTTCAAGGTTGACGAATAACTTAGGGGTTGTGCTGGCACCAAATATGGTTAGTGATACACTGGAAGATATTCGTTTTATTTCATTAGATAATAACCGAGTCTTGGTTACTTTGATTACCAATAGCGGATTATTCTTGCAGAAGATTATGAAAATAAATTATGATATATCTGAAGGTAATCTGGAAGCAATTGCAAGAATAATAAAAAGAGAATTTTATGGCAAGAGCTTGGAAATTGTCAATGATGAAATGTTAGAGAAAATTTACCAATACTATTTCAAATATCGAACACTGGAATCAATTTGGAAATTAATTGAAAATTGTTTTGACTTCCAGGATGAAGAAGAAAACATATTTTTAGGAAATCGTTGTTATATACTAAGGCAACCTGAATTTAAGGAAATTGAAAAATTAAATTATCTTTTTGATTTTATTGAAGAAGAAAAAAATTTAGTGCAGATTATTAAAAAATCTCTTTTGAACAAACAGTTTGATATTGTTATAGGAAGCGAATTGGGAGAGAAAATAATGCAGGATTGTAGTGTGATTACAAGGCAATATTCTATAAAAGGGAAGCCCATGGGGGCTATTAGCGTTCTAGGTCCAACTCGCATGAATTATCCTAAGGCGGTTTCTATATTGGATTTTATTGCTAACCGTTTAAGCAAGATGTTGTCTGAATAAGAGTTAGTAATATTATATAACTATGAAAACCACCTTCTCAGAAGGTGTAATGGTTAGATTAATTGGTTTCAATATGAAATAGACGAAGATAAGAAATATATTAATTTTTCACCAGGAGTTCAATGTAGGAAGTTTGATTGCTAAGAAAAAGCTAAACCTCTTTTAATGGTTCTTAAACTTAACCGCTATGCGGGTGCAATATTTATTTATCTTCATAAATGGAGGCTAAGAATGGACAACAACCAGAAAAATGAAAAGGATAAAAATATGCTAAAAAATAAAGAAGAATATAGGAAAATGAAAAAAAATGAATTGGTTGATATGCTAATTGATAGGGATAATGAATTGAAAGAAAAGCAAACGAAATTAGAAAAATTTAAAAAGGCTCTTATTGATATGCAAGAAAACGAAAAAAATTATAAAGAGCAATTAATAAGGATGCAAGCTGATTTTGAGAATTATAAAAAAAGAGAAGAGAAGAAAAGAAGAGAATTTATGGAATATGCCAATAAAGACCTAATATGCCAGCTATTGTCTGTAATGGATAATCTGGAAAGAGCTGTTTCCTATTCTCAGAACAAAGAACATCAGCCAGAAACAATCAGGGAAGGAATTAAGGGGACTTTAAAGGAATTTCGTAAAATATTAGAAAAAGAAGGGTTAACCCCCATTAAGGCAGTTGGAGAAAAGTTTGATCCCTATTGTCATGAAGCAATCATGCAAGTAGAATCGGATAAATATCCAGAAGATACCGTGATGGAAGAAATTACTAAAGGGTATTACTTAAAATCCAATGTAATTCGACCATCAGTCGTAAAAGTATGTAAGGGGAAAACAGATAAAAATAGTGATACTGACAGAGATAGTTCTGAAAATTCAATAGATAATAACAATAAAAATAATGATAATAATAATGATTAGATTTAAGGAGGAATGAAATTATGGCTAAAGCAATTGGCATAGATTTGGGAACTACAAATTCAGTAGTATCCGTGATGGAAGGCGGTAAGCCTATTGTCATAGAAAACAAAGAAGGTAGCAGAACAACGCCATCAATGGTTGCTTTCAGTAAAAAAGGAGAGCGACTGGTTGGATTACTAGCTAAAAGACAGGCGGTAACCAATTCCAAAAATACCATTTATTCTGTTAAACGTTTTATTGGTAGACGTTATAACGATCCGGAAGTACAAGAGATCAAGAAAGTACTTTCTTATGATATTGGTGAAGGCGAACATACTGATGTAATGATAAAGGCGAAGGACAAGCAATATAGTCCGCAGGATATTTCTGCTATGATTTTACAAAATTTAAAACAGGCTGCAGAAGATCATATAGGTGAAGAAGTGAAAGATGCCGTTATTACTGTTCCCGCTTATTTTAATGATAATCAACGGGAAGCGACAAAAGCAGCAGGTCGTATTGCCGGTCTAAATGTACTGAGAATTATCAATGAACCGACAGCTGCTTCCTTGGCTTATGGTTTGGATAAAAAGAAAAGTGAAAAAATTGCCGTTTTTGACCTGGGAGGCGGCACATTTGATATATCAATTCTTGATATAGGTGAAGGAATATTTGAAGTAAAGTCCACCAGCGGTGATACCTTTCTGGGTGGTGATGATTTTGACCAGCGTGTTATTAATTGGCTAATTGATAGCTTCAAAAAAGACCAGGGTATTGACCTAGGCAAAGACCAAATGGCTTTGCAGAGATTGAAAGAGGCTTCCGAAAAAGCAAAATGTGAATTATCTACATCGATTGAAACAGATATAAACTTACCTTTCATTACTGCAGATGCCAATGGTCCAAAACATTTAAATTATACTTTAACAAGGTCAAAACTGGAACAATTAACTGAAGATCTTTTGAATAGAACCATCGAACCATGCAAAAAAGCATTATCGGATGCCAAGTTAACTGCTGATGACATTAATGAGGTAATCCTGGTGGGTGGTCAGACCAGAATGCCAAAGGTTCATGAAATTGTTAAGAAAATATTTGGTAAAGACCCTCATAAAGGAGTAAACCCGGATGAAGTTGTTGCCATGGGTGCTGCTATTCAGGCAGGTAAATTAAAGGGAGACGTAAAGGACATTCAATTGTTAGATGTAACTCCATTATCTCTAGGAATAGAGACATTGGGAGGCGTTTTCACCAAATTGATTGAGAAAAATACTACAATTCCGGCGTCACGTAAACAAATATTTTCAACTGCAACAGATAGCCAAACAGCAGTTGATATAAATGTACTTCAAGGCGAACGACCTATGGCAAAGGATAATACCAGCTTAGGGCGTTTTCAGTTAGTCGGTATTCCACCGGCACCAAGAGGTGTTCCTCAAATTGAAGTGTCTTTTGATATTGATGCTAATGGTATCCTTAACGTTAAAGCTCAGGACAAAGGCACAGGTAAAGAACAAAAAATTACTATTAAACACTCTAGCGGTTTAACTGAAGAGGAAATACAAAAAAAGATAAAGGAAGCGGAACAGTATGCGGAAGATGATCGCAAACAAAAAGAAAAAGTTGAACTGCATAATCAGGCTGATACGCTTATCTATACGACAGAAAAGACATTAAAAGATGCCGGTGAGAAAATAGATGATAGTACGAAAAATGAGATCAATGACAATATCAGCCAGCTAAGAAAAGCTATGCAAGATGATAATATTGAACAAATGAAATCCGGCATAGAAAAGTTAACCAATTCTTCTCATAAATTAGCTGAAGAAATGTATAAGCAATCTGCCAGCCAGGAACAGCAACAAGCGAAAACCGATGATGCCGGGGCTTCGGCGGATAGCCAAAACCAGGAGGAATCAAGTGATTCCCAAAAAGAGGAAAAGGTTTATGATGCCGAATATAAAGAAGAAAATGAAGATAACAAAGATAAAGAATAATAAATATAATTTATAATTCTAATGATAACTTAATAACTGTTGAATTTCCCGAGCATGATAGAAAGAAATCTTGGAACTCGGGAAATTCAACGAATAAATATGTTGGCTAGTAAATAATAATAGAGCTATAATTCATTAGTTTACTACTGTTATAATATTACTAGCTGTCTAGATCTAATAATTCAATAATAATATAAAATAATTTTACCTAGAAGAGGTTATATGTTTTGGCAAATAAAGATTTTTATCAAATTCTGAACGTTAGCAAAGACGCAAGTCAGGAAGAAATTAAAAAAGCATATCGAAAACTGGCCTTAAAATATCACCCTGATGCCAATCCCAATAACAAAGAAGAGGCCGAAAAAAAGTTTAAAGAAATAGGGGAAGCTTATGCTATATTAAGTGACCCAGAAAAAAGGGCCAGATATGATCAATTTGGATCAGCTGATACTGCTAATAATGGAGCAGGTTTTGATTTTAGGAATTTTTATGGGGAAGGCATGGATGATTTTGGCAGCTTTAGCGACATATTTGAATCTTTTTTTGGCGGTGGTGGCAGTTCAAGAAGAAATTATCGACGAGCAGAGAGAGCCAGAAAAGGGGCTAATTTAAGATATAATTTAGAAATTAGCTTAAAAGAAGCCGCATTTGGTGCCGAAAAAAAGATTGAAATACCAACCTGGCAAACCTGTAGCCATTGTAAGGGGACCGGAGCAGAACCCGGAACTTCTAAAAAAACATGTCCTGAATGTAATGGAACAGGTGAAATAAGAATGACACAAAATACCTTTTTTGGACAATCAATCAATATACAAACATGTCCCAGATGTAAAGGTAGCGGTCAAATTATTGAATCACCTTGTAAGGTATGCCATGGAACTGGAAAGGTAAAGAGTAGAAAAACCATTAATGTAAAAATATTAGCAGGCGTGGAAAGCGGACATAGGCTCAGACTTACTGGAATGGGAGAACCTGGTGAAAACGGTGGTCCTTCCGGGGATCTATTTATTGTTCTTAATGTTAAGGAACATCCTGTTTTTAAACGGAATGCTACTGATATCTATTGTGATCATAAAATTAGTTTGCCTAAAGCCATTTTAGGTGGAGAAACTACGGTTCCAACGTTAGAAGGAAATGTAAAAATGAGAATACCTGCTGGCACACAGAGTAATACTGTCTTTCGATTAAGAGGAAAAGGTGCTTATAAATTAGGTACCAAAATTAGGGGTGACGAACATGTTAAAATTATTGTCGAAATCCCACGAAATCTGAATCATAATTCCAAAAAACTGATATATGAATTGGCACAGGAAACTGGTGAAGATATTGATAAAATAGGTGAAAAAAATTTTTTTGAAAAAGTTAAAGAAACCTTCACCAAAAAATAATAAATTCTCATCAAATATCTCTGCTTGAAAATAATTTACTGAGCTGACTAAAAATTATTAAAATTAAAAGCAAAAACCGGAGAAAAAGTGAATCAAACAGTTGCCTTTAAGACAATAGGCTGTAAGGTTAATCAATATGAGACAGGCAATCTGCGACAGGCATTTATTAAAAATGGTTATAGCGTAGTAGATTTTAAGGAAAAAGCAGATGTATTTTTTATTAATACTTGTGCCGTAACTAAAGAAGCAGAACGAAAATCAAAGCAGATGATTAGAAAAGCTGCCCGATTAAACCCTTCTGGAACTATAATTGTCACTGGCTGCGCTGTACAGGCCAATTTACGGGAAATCAAAGATTGTAATAATTCAAAATATCATATTGTTAGCAATTATTACAAGGATGATATTTTTAATATATTCTGTAATTCGTCTTTTGAATACGTTAAAAAGTTAATCCATTATAAACCTGCCAATCAAATTACCCGTTATGTTGAAAATGGTTTTTACAGTACAAGTAATCGCATTAGGGGATTGGTTAAAATTCAAGATGGATGTAATCAATTTTGTAGTTATTGTGTCATACCATATCTAAGAGGAAGATCAAGAAGCAGAGCCCCAAAAGAGATATTCCTAGAAATTAATGAATTAGCCTCTAATAATTATAAAGAAATTGTTTTGCTTGGAATTAATCTTGGTAGTTACGGAAATGATTTGGAAGATGAAAACATTAATTTAACAGAATTAATCCAAACAATTGAAAAAATATCGGGCATTGAAAGAGTTAGGTTAAGTTCAATTGAATTGCCATGGGTTACTGATGAATTAATTAATACCTTCCATAATTCCACAAAGCTTTGTCATCATTTGCATATTCCCTTACAAAGTGGTGATAATCATATACTGAGTCTAATGAATAGAAAATATAACACTGGGCAATTTGAAAAAATCGTTAAGCAAATTAAGGAAAATATCCCGAATATTGCCATCACTACAGATGTTATCGTTGGTTTTCCCGGTGAAGATGATATTTCTTTTGAAAGAACTTATCAATTTATAAAAAGACTTGCCTTTGCCAAAATACATGTGTTTCCATATTCCGAGAGGCCTTTTAATCTTGCTTCATTGTTACCAGATAAGGTTGAAAATGATACTATTAAAAAAAGAACCAAGAGACTGAATAATTTGTCTAAAGAACTTAGAAAAGATTTTTTTATAAAAAATATTGACCAAGATAGGACTGTTTTAGTTGAATATACAGGATTAAAAAATAATCAGGACTATATCTGCGGTTTAACTGATAATTATATTAAAGTATGTATTTCAGGTATCAAGGCAAAAAAAGGACAGATGATAAAATTAAGATTGAAGGAAGTTTTTGATTCTTACATTGAAGGAGAAAAAACTTACAGTTGTTACAGTTGTTAGAAAGAAAATAAAAATAATATTAGTTACTTAATTATAGTATATATAAATTAGTTTAGAAACTGATTAAAATATGAGATTTTAAAAAATATTATTGTTTTGATATTTTTTTGTTCTGTGCTATAATATAATAAATTTCAAAAATTTTTTTTAAAAGAGTGGTTTGTGGACCACTCTTTTGTTTTGTAATTTTAATATTTAATTTAACCATAAAAAATTACCTTCTTAGACTTAGAAGGTGGTAATGGTTAAATTAAATGGTTTACCATAAAAAGATTAAGATAAGCTAGATGACAATTTTTTACCTGAAGCCCAAAGTTGGAAATAATATTGCTTAAATAATATTATAGACTAAAATTAAATAAAAAATAGAAAGAAAAATGTTAAAAAGTTAAAACTCTTTTAAAGATTTTTAAAGTCACCCGCTATTTGGGTGCGATATTTACTTGTAATATTTACAAAAATATCCTAAATCATCATTCCCAAAATAAAAGGGGAGGATTAAAAGGTTAAGAAGCTATGAATATAAATTTAATCAAGATATTGGACGAAATTGAAAAAGAAAAAGGCATTTCTAAAGAAGTGTTAATTGATACTATTGAAACATCTCTTGTTTCTGCATATAAAAAGAATTTTACAGAGGGTAAAAATAATATAGAAATAGTATTTAGCAAAGATACCGGTAAAGTACAGGTATTTACAAAAAAAGTAGTTGTGGATATTGTGAAAAACCCATCTTCGGAAATTGATATGGAGCATGCTACTCAGTATAAGCAGGGAGATGTTACTATAGGAGATGAAGTTGACATAGAAGTAACACCAAGGGAGTTTGGTCGAATTGCCACTCAAACTGCCAAACAAGTTATTGTTCAAAAAATCAGAGAAGCAGAGAGAAAGGCAATTTATGAGCGTTATATTGACAAAGTCAGAGATATTGTGACTGGAATTATACAACGTCAGGAAAACTATAATATTATTGTAGATTTAGGAAAAGCTGAAGCTGTCTTACCTCTAAACGAACAGGTAAAAAAGGAAAATTATAGTAAAGGTAAACGCATGAAGTTTTATGTTATTGAGGTTAAAAAAACATCTAGAGGACCACGAATTGTACTTTCAAGGACACATCCTGATTTGTTGAAACGTTTATTTGAATTGGAAGTTCCGGAGATACACGAAGGTTTGGTGGAGATTAAATGCATTGCCAGAGAAGCAGGGAAACGTTCAAAAATAGCGGTTGATAGCAAGGAAGATATGGTTGATTCTATTGGTTCCTGTATTGGTGACCGAGGTTCCCGAATAAAATCTATAATGACAGAACTACAAGATGAAAAAATTGATGTTATTAAATGGAATGAAGATGATAAAGTATTTATTGCGAATTCACTTAATCCGGCAAAAGTCTCATTCGTACGATTGTTTGAAAAAGAAAAGAGAGCCCTGGTAGTTGTCGATGATGGACAGTTATCTCTTTCAATAGGCAAGGAAGGTCAAAATGCTAGATTGGCTGCCAGATTAACAGGATGGAAAATTGATATAAAGAGTGATTCTCAATACAAAAAAGAGAATTCAAATGAACAAAATGTATAATTGATGAAAAAAGCAGGAATATTAGCGATTAATAATATTTGTAATATACCTATAATGTAAAGACGAAGAAAAAAATATCTGACAATTTTCACCTGAAGTCCAAAACAGGAGGCTATTAAAGCCAATTGCTAAGCGGGTGCGATATTTGCTTAGAGGAATAATAATGAGAAATTCCAAAAAAATATCTTACAGAACTTGTATTGGTTGCCAGCTAAGAAAACCAAAAAAAGAATTATTAAGAATTATCAGAACACCTGAAGGTAGGATTGAAATAGATTTAACAGGCAAGAAATCAGGACGCGGAGCCTATTTGTGTTATAATATGAAATGTTTTGAAGAGGCAATTAAAAGAAATAGATTAGGAAAAGCATTAAAGGTAGAAATTTCACCGGAAACAATTAAATCATTAGAAGAAGAATATAAGGCAATAAGAAATAATTAGTTAGAAAAAATTCATCTAAATACAAGACAATGATTCCGGTTTATATGGAGGTCATCGAGTATGAAAAAAAGAGTATATGAGGTAGCTGAAGACTTGAAAATTCCTACTAAAGAACTCATAGAATTTCTAAAAAAAGAGGGTATAAATGTGAAAAATCACATGAGTACCCTTGACAATGAAACAATAGAAATCATTCAAGAAGCTATTACAGAAGAAAGTAAGGAAGAAAAAGATAGGGATAAAGAAAAAAGGAAAGTAGTTGTATTAGAAAAAATGCCCAACCTGAAAGACTTATCAAAACACTTGAAAATTCCTTTGTCAATAGCAATGCAACAAGTTTCTAAATTTGCTAATATTTATTCTGTGGACAAAGAATTACCATGGCAAATTGCCCAAAAAGTCTACAAACAATACGATTACGAAGTTGATATTTCGACAAAATTAAAAAAGGCGCTTAAATCAAAGAATATAAAAAAGAATATAAAAGAGACTGAACATACATTAGTATCAAAATCCCCGGCTATTACAATTGTCGGACATGTGGATCATGGGAAAACAACACTTCTTGATATGATTAGAAAAACCAATGTTACCAAAAAAGAAGCAGGGGGTATTACTCAACATATTGGCGCTTATGTAGTAGAACTCAAAAAAAATAGATTTGTCTTTATTGATACTCCTGGACACGAGGCGTTTACTACCATGCGAGCACGTGGAGTAAAGGCTACCGATATCGTTGTACTGGTTGTGGCAGCAGATGACGGAGTTATGCCTCAGACCGTTGAAGCTATAAATCATGCCAGGGCGGCTAATGTGCCTATTATTGTTGCCATTAATAAAATAGATAAAGCTAATGCTAATATTGATAAAGTAAAAAAAGATTTAGCAAAATATCAACTGGTTCCAGAGGACTGGGGTGGAGATACGCTTGTAGCAGAAATATCCGCCCTACAGGGAAAAGGGATTAATGAGTTGTTAGAATTGATTTCCATACAGGCGGAAATGTTAGAATTACAGGTTACACCAGAGCTGCCTGCCAGTGGAATAGTTATTGAAACAAAACTAGATAAAAGAAAAGGGATTCTTGGTACAGTATTAATTCAGGATGGACATCTAGATATAGGAGATTATTTTGTTGTTGGGACTGCCTATGGAAAAGTGAAGAGCATGATGGATGATAGAGGAAATAAATTGAAGCACGTTGGGCCTTCAACGCCTGTTGAAATAACTGGTTTTAACAAAATGCCCTTAGCAGGAGATATTTTTCAGGTTGTTGCTGACGACCATTTTGCAAAAACAATTATTGACGGAAGAGAGTCAGAGGAAAAGAAAAAACAAAACAAGAGTCAAGAGATGGTTTCCTTAGATAATTTGTTTGAGGAGATGACAAAAGGTAAAATAAAAGAATTGAATATGGTTTTAAAGTGCGACACACAAGGTTCACTGGATGCTATTAAAGGTACACTTTCTAATCTGAGTAATGAAGAAGTCGAGATAAAAATTATTCACAGTGGAATTGGAGCGATAACTGAAACAGATATTATGCTTGGCTCAGCTTCTAATGCGTTAATTATAGGATTTAATGTGAAGGTTGATGTCAATGCCCAAAAGTTAGCAAAAAATGAAAAGATTGATGTAAGAATATATAATATAATATATGATTTAATTGATGAGGTTAAGGCTGCTTTAAAGGGGTATCTAAAACCAAAATTAGAAGAAGTTGTCAACGGGAAAGCAGAGGTTAGAGAAATATTCAAAATACCCAAGATAGGCATTGTTGCTGGCTGTTATGTAACCGAGGGCAAAATATCTACAAAAGATTATATTCGTGTCTTTCATGAAGACAGTAAGATATATGAGGGTAAAGATTTTTCGCTGAAACGATTCAAAGAAGATGTCAAAGAAGTGAATGCCGGCTATGAGTGCGGTATAAATATAGCCAAAGTTGATGATCTCCAGGTAAAAGATATTATTGTTTTTTATAATTATAGGGAAGTGGAAAGATAAAAATAAGAGAATGTTAGTAGGAGTTTGTGAACTTTTTATATATTTACCTGAAAGTCAATCTCTGAAAGAAAAAAGAAGTATAATTAAGAGCATTAAGGTTCAATTGAGGAAAAAATATAATATATCTATTTCAGAAATTGGCCAAAAAGATATATGGAAAAAATGTACCATTGGTATATGCTGCCTTGGTGATAACCGCCAGATAATTGATAGAATAATTGATAGTGTAATTAAGGATATTGAAAGTAATTCTAAGATTGAATTGGTAAATTTTCAGACATCAATTGTCTAAATAATATATTGAAAAAAAATTAATAAAATTAATAAAAGATAAATAGAAAAGGAAATAACAAGTAATTATAATGGTGTTAGAACAAAAAAAGAAACATTTTGAAAAATTATTAAAAAGAAACATAAGCCATATTATACAAAAAAGAACTAAAGACCCAAGAATAGGTTTTGTAACAGTTACCAGAATAGTTCTGTCTGATGACTTGCATAATGCTAGAATATTCATTTCTGTACTTGGTACTAAAGAAGAACAAGAGAAGAGCATGAAGGGCTTACATAGTGCAACCAAATTTATTAGAGCTGAATTGGCTTTTGGGTTAAAGAAATATCGTTTTACACCTTATATATCGTTTCATTATGATAAAGAATTAGAAAAAGTACATCAGGTTATGGCTCAGGTGTATAGACTGGAAAAAGAGAAAGAAACTGATAAAGAAGATGCAGAATAATAAGCTAAGCGAAATAGCTGATATTTTAAAGGAATACAATAATATTATAATCAGTTCCCATGTGCATTTGGATGGTGATGCTTTGGGTTCTGAAATAGCCCTTTATTTAATGTTAAGGCAATTAGGAAAAGATGTAAGAATCATCAACCAAGACATAACCCCAGACATATATCAATTCTTACCATGTATTGAAGAAATAGCCTCTACTGAAAAACTTGATAAAGAATATTCTTTTGATATAAAGCCGAAAACAATATTGGTCATTCTCGATTCGAGTAATATTGATAGAATAGGTAAAATTAATATTGATATAAAACAAATAGATTTTATTGTCAACATTGACCACCATCCCAGTAATACCGTTTTTGGTAAGTATAATTATATAAATCCTCATGCTTCTTCAGTGGGTGAGATTCTTTATGGATTAGGAAAGCAAATGGGTTGTATTATAAACAAGCAAATGGCAATTCCATTATATACGGCAATTGTTACAGACACTGGTTCGTTCCGTTATGCAAACACAAAGGCAAGTACTTTTAAAATTGCCCTTGATCTAGTAAAACTTGGTGTGAACCCGAGTCGTGTTACAGATTATATTTATAACAACAATGAACTTTCTAGCCTAAAAATACTAGGGGAAGCACTACGTAAAATTAGAATAGATTCTTCTTCCAGAATTTCATGGACAATCGTTACCAGAGATATGCTAACAGAAACAGAATCGAAAGACGAGGAAATTGAAGGAATTGTAGACAAAATACTATCTATAAAAAAAGTGAAGGTTTCTGCTTTTTTTAGAGAAACAAAGAATGGTTATATAAAAGTTAGTTTTCGTTCTAAAGGTGAGTTTAATGTCGACCAATTCGCCCGAATGTTCGGGGGAGGCGGTCACCCAAATGCTGCAGGTTGTAGTGTTAAGGGGACTATAAAGGAAACAACCAAATTAATACTTTCAAAATTACAAACCGAACTTGATAATTAGGATAATTAGAATGAATAATTAATTGTTTCTGATTCCAATTATAATATTATGATAAAAGGCATTTTAAATATTAATAAGCCTGAGGGGATTACTTCAGCAAAAGCAGTTTCAAAGATTAAAGAAAATTTAAAATTAAACAAAGCTGGGCATACCGGTACATTAGACCCATTTGCTACTGGAATTCTGCTGGTATGTATTAATCGTGCAACCAAAATTGCCCAATATCTTTCCGATTTGGATAAAGAATACATTGGAACAATGGTGCTTGGTATTTCTACAGATACGCAAGACCTAAAAGGTAAAGTACTGAAAATCAGGAATGTTAACCAAGAGACACTCAATATTGGCAATCTAAGAGAGGTTTTTATAAACTTTCAGGGAAGTATATGGCAAAAACCGCCCATGTTTTCTGCCATTAGACACAAAGGTTTACGACTTTATAACCTTGCCAGAAAAGGCATTAAAGTTGATTTGGATTCTCGAAAAATATTTATACATCAAATAAGTATTTTAAAAATAAAATATGATTATTTCCCAAGCATTACCTTCAAAGTAAGATGTTCCAAAGGTACTTATATAAGGTCATTATGTGATGATATCGGTCAAAAATTAGGTTGCGGCGCGTTTTTATCTCAATTAGAACGAACCGAGATAGGCAACCATAATGTAAAACAATCAATTGATCTGGATAAATTTTTGAGTATGCCAATCAAGGAACAGCTTAAGAACGTATTGACTATTGATCAAGCTTTAAATAATTTTAACAAAATAATATTGTTGAAAGATGAAGAAATTGTAAATAGGGTAAAAAATGGAAGGCCATTCTTTGAGAGTGAAATAAGTGAAATAGTTAATAAAGAAGCTAATAGTAAATATAACGATAGATTCAGGGTTAGTTCTTATGATGGCAAATTATTAGCGATAGGTAAAAAAGTAGAAGATGATAATTACCCAAAAAAGTATAAGGTTGAAAAAGTATTTACATGAAAACTATTAAAGAGAATCATAATTATAAAAAAATCAATTTTGGTGTCGATAATAATAACTTGAAAAATTATATAGCATTAGGGTTTTTCGATGGTGTTCATTTGGGCCATCAGGCTCTCTTGAAGTGGTGTGTTAAGGAGGCAAATCTTGCTAATGCTACGAGCACTGCCATTTTATTCGATGAGCATCCAGAAAAGGTTATTAAAAATTATAATAATTTTTATCTTTTGACAACATTAGAAGAGAGGATTAGACGAATTAGGCAACTGGGAATTCAGCAAATAATTATTATTAATTTTAATGATAAATTTCAGAAAATAACCGCTGAAGATTTCATTATAAAAATATTGTTAAAAAAATTTAATATGAGTGCTGTTTTTGTTGGCTATAATTATAATTTCGGTTTCCAAAAAAAAGGTGATACTAAGCTTATAAAAGAATTAAGTAACTATTATAATTTTAATTCATATATTATGGAACCAGAGACAATAGATAAGAAACAAAAAATAAGTACTACAATTATTAAGGAACATTTAATAAAAGGTAATATTGAAAAAGCCAATAAACTTTTGGGATATCCTTATGAACTTAACGGAGAAGTAATTCATGGAGAAAAAAGGGGAAGCACTGTTCTGTCTTTTCCAACAGCCAATTTAAAATTAGCAAAAGAAAAACTTATACCTAAAAATGGAGTATATATTGCATTTGCCTATTCTGAGGGTAAAAAATGCAATAGTTTGGTTAATATTGGATTTAGGCCTACTTTTAGAAAGACAAAAGACGATACTTCTGTAGAAATCTATATATTTGATTTTTGTGATGATATTTACAATAAAAAAATATTTATTTCGCTGCTAAAAAGAATAAGGGATGAGAAAAATTTTACAGATGCAAGTGATTTGGCGGCGCAAATAAAAAAAGATAAAATAATTGCTGAAAAGTTTTTTAGAGAGCATGAACATAGTTTGAGCTAAAATATTATTTAAAAAGTTAATCTTCAATACTGTTTTTATTAAATATTTTCTAAAAAAATATTCTTTAAATAGGGATATATTCAAAATAATATATTTTCTGAAGTAGTAAGAGTGAGTTAAATAGATTTGAATGAGTAAATTAATTATGGTATAATATATATTTGAATAATATAAAAAAACATATTTCGTTATTAAGTATTTTGAGAAGAAAATACTAGAAGAAAACATATAAAAATTGAAAAATAATTGAAGAAATTTAATTATTATGCCTATATAAACATTATAACAGAAAGAGAGAGTAAGTTGAAATGATTAAAAAAGAGGTTAAAGATAAAATCATAAAAGGTTACCAGCATCATGAGAAAGATACTGGTTCAACCGAAGTTCAAGTGGCTATCTTGACCGAGCAAATAAATAGCCTTACCCAGCATTTAATACAAAATAAGAAAGACTCTCATTCCAAACATGGTCTATTAAAAATAGTTGGGAAAAGAAGGAGTCTGCTTAATTATCTTAAAGATAATGATATTGATAAATATCGTCAACTAATTAGTCAGTTAAAATTAAGAAAGTAAAAAAATATAAATATTTTTACCTTCTTGTAAAATAATTTAAGGAGAAAAGAAATTTATGACCAATTCTATTACTAGAAAAACCGAAATTAAAGTCGGTGAAAAAACCATTAAAATAGAAACCGGTAAGCTAGCAAAACAGGCAAATGGATCTGTATTGCTTACCTGCGGAGAAACAGTTGTACTTGTGACGGCTGTAGCTTCCAAAGAGCCACGAGAAGGAATAGACTTTTTCCCTTTACTAGTAGATTATGAGGAAAAGTTCTATGCTGCTGGTAAAATACCGGGTGGTTTTTTTAAGAGAGAAGGCAAGCCAAGCGAAAATGCTATTCTAACTTCTCGGCTTATTGACCGGCCTTTGCGGCCTTTGTTTCCTGAAGATTACCGTAATGATGTGCAAATTATCACTTCTGTTTTGTCTTATGACCAAACAAATCTTCCGGATATTATTTCAATCATAGGCGCTTCCTGTGCTCTTTCTATTTCGGATATACCATTTAATAAACCGGTTGCAGCGGTAAGAATGGGTTATCTTAATGGAGAATATTTGATTAATCCATCTGTAGAAGAATTAAAAGAATGCCAGCTTAATATAATTGTAGCCGGAACCAAGGATTCTGTTATTATGTTAGAAGGCGAAGCACAAGAATTATCTGAAGAAGATATTTTAATCGCAATTGAAAAAGCACAAGTTGAAATCGATAAAATTGTAGATATGCAGATACAATTTGCCAAGGAAATAAAAGAAGGTGATCTAGAAAAATCTTGGCAGCCTGACCAAATATTAATACAGGAAAAAGAAAAGTATTATCAATTCATAAAACAAAATTATTCTGATAAGATTGAAAAAGCCTTGACAATATTTGAAAAAAATGAGAGAGAAGATAATTTAAATAAAATATCTGACGAAATAATCTCTCATTATGATAATGAAGAAAAAGACAATGAATCTAATAGTTCATTGATAAAAAGCAGCTTTGATTCAATATGCAAAGAATTAATGAGAAAATTGATTGTTGAGAAAGAAATGCGCATTGATCACCGTAAAATAGATGAAGTAAGAACAATTGAATGTGAAATAGGAATTTTACCGAGAGTACATGGTAGTGCGCTTTTTACCAGAGGGCAAACACAAGCATTGGTAATTACCACACTTGGTTCTGTCAGAGATGAACAGTCTATTGATACTTTAGAAGAAGACACTTCTCGAAAGTTCTATTTACATTACAATTTTCCTCCTTTCTCAGTAGGTGATGTTAAACCAAGAAGATCTCAATCCAGAAGAGAGATTGGACATGGAGCCCTAGCTGAAAAGGCTATCAAGGCGCTTATTCCTGATGAAACAGATTTCCCTTATACTATCCGAGTTGTCTCAGAAATACTAGAGTCAAACGGATCATCGTCTATGGCAACAGTATGTGGCACCAGCATGTCCTTAATGGATGCAGGGGTTCCTATAAAAAAACCAATTGCAGGTATTGCTCTTGGTCTTGTAAAAGAGCAAGATAATTACAAAATATTAACTGATATTTTAGGGATCGAAGATCACTATGGCGATATGGATTTTAAGGCTGCAGGTTCTATTGATGGTATTACTGCTATTCAAATGGATTTAAAAATTGATGGTGTTTCCATTGATATATTACGAGATATACTGGAAAAATCAAAAAAAGGTCGTAATTATATTCTTGACAAAATGAATAAAGTAATAGCTAGGCCAAAAGAGAATTTGTCTGATTATGTTCCGAAAATGTTCATCATGAAGGTTAATCCGGATAAAATTGGGAGCGTTATTGGTCCAAGCGGTAGAAATATAAAGAAAATTATCGAAGAAAGTGATACCGGAATTGACATAAAAGATAATGGGGAGATATTTATTACTGCTGATACTACTGAAAAGATTGATAAGGCCAAGTATCTTATCGAAGGATTGGTAAGAGAGGTAAAAGCCGGAGAAATATATAATGGAAAGGTAAAAAGAATTACCAAATACGGGGCCTTTGTTGAAATACTACCTGGTGTGGAAGGTCTTTTACATATATCCAATTTATGCCATTACCATGTTGACAAAGTAGAAGACGTTATAAATGTAAATGACGAATTTCAGGTAAAGGTTATTGGCGTTGACCAACAGGGCAAAATTGATTTAAGCAAGAAAGAGCTAACTCCTAAAAACAGCAGAGATGATAGAGATAATGGTGGTAGTCACTCTCGCAGAAAATCTTCATATAGATAATAGAAAATATAGTTATTGATGATGAATAAAGAAATAGAAAAAATAGAAGTTAAAATAGAAAAGGATAAAGGTTGTGATGACTTGCCTTTACCAAAAGCAGCCAGTAAATATGCTTCCGGTGTAGATCTTTTTTCTGCCGAAGAAGGTGCTGTAGAAATTGATAAAGGTGAAATAATATTAGTCTCAACAGGCATTAAAATAGCCTTGCCGATAGGCTTTGAAGCCCAGGTTAGACCTAGGAGTGGATTAGCCTATCGTTATGGTATTACTGTCCTCAATACGCCAGGTACTATTGATTCGGATTATCGTGGTGTGATAAAGATAATTCTGATCAATCATGGTAAAGAAAAATTTATTGTAAATCGTGGAGACCGCATTGCACAGCTAGTGATTCAAAGAATATTTCAGCCAGTTTTGATAGAAACAAAACAATTAGACAATACCAAGCGGGGCATTGGTGGTTTTGGACATACCGGAATTAAAACTAATCAATAAGAGATAACAATCATACAGGAATATCATTCATAGGAAAATAGAAGTAAGGAAGCCAATGCACTATGTTATTTTAGGTTTAATTCAAGGGTTAACCGAATTTCTTCCAGTAAGTAGTTCTGGCCATCTGGTAATTGCCCAATACCTTCTAGGGTTACAAATACCAGGTGTTGCCTTTGAAACATTTGTTCATTTTGGCACATTGTTGGCTGTTATTTTTTTGTTTAGAAATGATATTAAAGAAATTTTACTCGCCTTCTGCAGAAGCCTTAATAAAATATATATTCCCAAAAAGTTTTTTAACCATCTTCGAGATGATCTGTTATGCAAATTTGCCTGGTTATTAGTTATAAGTACTATACCGGGAGCACTAATTGGATATTATTTCAATACTATGTTCGAAAAACTTTTTGGAAATCCAGTCATCACTTCTTTGATGCTCATTATAACTGGATTTTGCCTTTTTTTGACAGATAAATATTTGATTCAAGGTAGCAAAAAAATTAAAGAGATGAATGGCATTGATGCAATCTTTATAGGTTTTGCGCAGGCATTAGCAATTATTCCTGGCATATCTCGTTCAGGTTTTACTATAATGATGGCTCTTAACAGACAAATAGACCGTGAATTCGCGGCAAAATACTCTTTTATTTTGTCTGTTCCGATTATTATAGGTGCTTCAATATTTAAAGTTAAAGAAATATTTCATCTTGAAATAAATGTTAATTTGTTGCTCATTTCTGGAATAACTGCTTTTTTATCAGGTTATTGGGCTATGATATTTTTTATAAAAATGCTAACAAAATATAAATTGCGATTATTTAGCTATTATCTATGGATTATTGGAATCGTGGTAATCTTTATTTATTTATCTTAATACTAAAGGTGGGGGAAATGGCAAAAAATATTAAGAGGCATTACTCAATAAGAAAAAGAGCTTTAGGTATCATCATCATTGCAATTGCTATCTATTATTTATTTTCCATATTATTTCCTGCAAGCAGCTTTCTATTTATTAATGTTATTATAAATAATATTAATAAATTAATCGGGCTTGGAAAATATTTTATTTTCTTATTCTTAATAGTAGAAGGAATATGCCTTTTATTTAATTACCGTTTTCAAAATTATTATAATAAGATTTTCGGGATAACAACTTTAGTATTAATAATCCTGGTTTTCATTCATCTAAAATTAATCTTTATTGATCATGCCTATTTACTGGCAAGAGATGGAGCAGGTGGTGGATTATATGGATTCTATCTAGCAAGATATCTTAATAATTATTTTGGTTTAACCGGGGCATATCTTTTCCTTATTGCCCTTGGCCTAATTGCCATTCTATTTATCACCGATGTTTCTTTTCTTTATGCCATTAGCTTATTCTTCAGTAAAATTTACCAGATACTCAGTAAGCTCTTTTCCGGCATAATAACAAAAAGAAAAGTAATAGAAAGACCAAATAAAGAAAAAACTATTAGTATTTATTCAGATAAGCAAGACGAACCCAAAAAAAGTCCGGAACCTATTTTTAGCAAGAAATTTCCTTCCAAAGCGAAAAAAAATAGTGAGCCGGCGATACAGGGGAAGATTAATTTCTCTGTTAAAAATAAGGATAATATTAATGGAAAGGCTAAAGATAACAAATATATTATACCACCTACTAACTTATTAAATGAAGTAAAAAAAGAGCATAGAGCAAAAGGTCAAGAAAAAATAAAGAATAATATCATATTGCTGCAAAAAACATTAGATAATTTTGGTATCCAAGGAGATGTAATTGGAGCAACACAGGGACCGACAGTTACAAGATATGAAATACAGCCGGCACCGGGTGTTAAAGTGTCAAAAATTACCAATCTCAGTAATGATATTGCTTTGGCCTTTGCTGCAGCTTCCGTGAGAATAGAAGCACCAATTCCAGGCAAAAATGCCATTGGTATTGAGGTACCTAATAGGGAAAAAGATACTGTATTACTAAGGGAAATTCTTGAATCAAAAGACTATCAAAATAACTCACTTATTTTGCCTATTGCATTAGGAAAAGATATTGGTGGAAAGAATATTATCGCAGATTTAGTTGATTTGCCGCATTTGCTTATTGCTGGTTCTACCGGTTCCGGAAAAAGCGTGTGTCTTAATTCAATTATTTTAAGTTTATTATATCGTTTTGGACCTGAAATGATAAGGTTTGTGATGGTTGATCCAAAGAGAGTTGAACTAAATGTTTATAATGGAATACCTCACTTGATTATTCCAATTATCACCAATACAAAAAAAGTTGACAAAGTATTGAACTGGGCTATTTCTGAAATGGAAAACCGATTTAAAATATTTGCTGAAGTAGGTGTCCGTAATTTAAAAGGATACCATGAATATATGAAAAGTATAAAAACAGATGAAGAACCTTTACCATATATAGTTATTATTATTGATGAATTGGCAGACTTGATGTTATCTTCGCCAGTCAAGGTAGAAGAAGCTTTATGTAGATTAGCACAAATGACCAGAGCTACCGGAATTCATTTAATTATCGCTACCCAGAGACCTTCTGTAGATATTATTACCGGCTCGATAAAGATAAATTTCCCATCACGTATTGCTTTTGCAGTTTCAACACAGGTGGATTCAAGGACCATTTTAGATGTTAACGGAGCTGAAAAATTATTGGGAAATGGTGACATGTTATTCTCACCAATAAATGCGTCTAAACCAATACGTGCCCAGGGCTCTTTTGTTTCTGAAAGAGAGATTAAAAATATTGTTTCCTTTTTAGAAGATAATGGACCTACACCTGATTATAAGGAAAATATCCTTAATCATAAAAAAACCCAGGAAAGTTTAATAGAAGAAGAGAATGAGGAGGAAGAAGAAGATGAATTGTTTGAAGATGCCGTTGATACCATTATCAATAATAACCAGGCCTCAATATCAATATTGCAAAGAAAGTTAAGAATAGGTTATACCAGGGCTGCCCGCTTGATAGATATTATGGAAAAAAAAGGAATGGTTGGGCCATATGATGGACGGAGTCCAAGGAAGATACTACTTTCTAAGGATGATTATTTATCAAGAAAAAATAATTATGATACTCAGGAAAATGAATGATTGAGTAAATATCGCACCCGCATAGTGGGTGGCTTTAAGAACCTCTAAAAGAGGCTTAACTCTTTTTCTTTCGTTTTTTGATTTAATCTTTGGCTATAATGTTTCTTAAGCAATAGCTTTTCAACTTTGGGCTTCGGGTGAAAAATTGTCATCTAGCTACTATTAATATTTTTATGGTAAAAACAATCTATTTAACCATTACCATTTCTTGGAAGGTGGTAATGGTTAAATAAAATATATTAATTGAAATAAAAAAAGGAACGTATTATTATATTAGTAAGTGTGACGATGCTTTAACAATAAATCATATGATTGATAAAATATATTTAATAAAAAATAACTGAAAGGAGGATTTGATAAAAGTAAAGT
>CAZAJW010000142.1:0-12652 GCA_964485485.1 uncultured Atribacterota bacterium
GTAATTGATAATGTCATGATAGGTTTTCACCTTCATCTGAAATCAAACCTTGCATCAGCAATTTTTAAATTTCCTGGTTATGCGCGTGAAGAAGAAAGTATTTACAATAGTTCAATGGAATTGTTAGGGAAAGTGGGTCTGGAGAGTTTTAAATTGGCGAAAGCCGGTAGCCTTCCTTATGGGCAGCAGAGAAAATTAGAAATTGCCCGAGCCTTGGCCACACAACCTAAACTTTTACTTTTAGATGAGCCGGCAGCCGGAATGAACCCTCATGAAACCAGGGAATTAATGAAATTTATTCAGAAGATTCAGGATGATTTTAATCTGACGATTTTTTTAATAGAACATGATATGAAGGTAGTCATGGGAATATGCAAAAGAATTTTAGTCATGGATTATGGGGTTACTATTGCGCAGGGGAACCCCAAAGAAATTCAAAATAATCCTGAGGTTATTAAGGCGTATTTGGGAGTGGAGGCAACCTATGCTTAAGATAAGCGATTTAAATGTTTTTTTTGGCGGCATACATGCTTTAAAAGGCATTACATTTGATGTTCCTAAAGGGAAAGTCATAACTTTGATTGGAGCAAATGGTGCAGGTAAAAGTACCACTTTAAGAACCATATGTGGTTTGATTAGGCCACAGATAGGTGAAATCAGGCTTAATGATCAAATAATTAACAATGTAAATACTGATAAGGTTGTTAAAAAGGGCATTGCATTAATACCGGAAGGAAGAAAAATATTCCCGAATTTGACCGTTCAAGAAAATTTAGAATTAGGTGCTTTTGCCCGGACAGATAAAGAGGAAATTGAGAAAGACTATGAATGGATTTATGAATTATTTCCTCGGGTCAAAGAAAGGCTCTGGCAAAAGGGTGGCACTCTATCAGGTGGAGAACAGCAGATGTTGGCTATTTCAAGAGGATTAATGTCACGTCCGAAACTTTTAATGATGGATGAGCCATCCTTAGGGCTAGCACCGTTGTTAGTGAAAGAAATTTTCGATATTATCGAACGAATTCACCAGGAAGGTATGACTGTTCTTTTGGTTGAACAAAATGCTTTTGCTGCATTAAAAATTTCTGATTATGCTTATGTTTTGGAGACCGGGAAGGTCGTTTTACAGGGAACCGGAGAAGAACTTTTAAAGGATAAGAGAGTAAAAGAAGCTTATTTGGGAGAATAATATTTATGATATGGGGTTAGGCATTAACAAGCCAACCCCCTATTTATATAATCATAAAAACCACTTTTTTTGAAGGCGGTAATGGTTAAATAAATTGGTTTTAGCATAAAGATGAAGATGAGCTATTTGAAATATTTTTACCTGAAATCTAAATTGAGGAAACGTGGCCTAGAAAGGGTTGTTTAAAAGATTGATAAGAGATTAAGAGAAGAAGATCATAGAAAAAACTGGCTAGTAAAAAATATTTATCACAATTCAAATAAATAGCAGGCAATAAGCCGGTATAAGGAAAAGGAAGAAAATCAATATCAATATAATTAATGACTTAACTCAAATCTTTCAAAATAAAATTATTATAATCGCTTTAATAACCTGGGTGTTAAACCAGTCTATTAAATTGATTCTTTTCTATGCTACTGAAAAAAAATGTGATGCAGGAAGATTTTTTGGAGCAGGCGGCATGCCCAGTACACATTCAGCATTATCCATGAGTGTAGCTGTGTCCATTGGCTATAAAGAAGGATGGGGAACTGCTTTGTTTGCTTTAGCTTTGATGCTGTCTATTATTGTCATGGCTGATGCAACAGGCGTAAGAAGAGCTACTGGAGAGCAAGCCAAGGTGTTAAATAAAATGATTTTAGAATTTTTTGAAGAAATTAAAATTAAGGATGAACGCTTGAAAGAATTAGTCGGACATACGCCGTTTGAGGTTATTGTCGGTGCAATAATTGGTTTTATAATTGCTACTGTTCTATCAGTTTACCTACATATTTGATTGTACTGAAGCTGTAAACGATTTTCCAAAAGAATGGAATGAATTTTATAATATTTCTATATAACTGATAGCTATTATTCCTGGAGGAGAAGTGCTGGTGAGAAAGAAGTTAACTGAAAGCGAGATTAATGAATTAAAAAAAGCACAACAGGATGAGTTGTTAAGCACAGAGGTATATGGAAGATTATCAAAATTAGTCAAAGACCCTCATAATGCCAGGCTCTTAAAGCAAATTGCAGAGGATGAAAAGCATCATGCTAACACATTTAGCAAATATACCGGGAAAACTTTAAAAGTAAATAAATTAAAAGTATTATTTTATATTTTTATTTCACGGGTTTTTGGATTAACTTTTGGGGTCAAGTTACAGGAAAGAGGGGAAGAAGAAGCACAAAAAACATATCGAAAGATCATTCATATAATTCCTGAAATGGAAAAAATCATAGAAGAAGAAGAAAATCATGAAGAAGAGCTTATTAATTTAATTAACGAAGAAAGGCTTTCCTATATGAGTTCTGTTGTACTGGGTTTAAATGATGCACTGGTGGAACTAACCGGAGCCCTGGCTGGATTTACGCTATCTATACAGAAATCAAGAGTTATAGCAATACTTGGACTAATTACCGGCATTTCAGCTTCTCTATCCATGGCGGCAAGTGAATATTTATCTACCAAAGCAGAGGCTGACCCGAAAGAACAGCAGAGAGCAGGTAAATCAGCATTGTATACCGGGGTTGCTTATATTTTAACGGTAATAGCCTTAGTTGCCCCTTATTTTTTAATAAATCATTACATAGTTAGTTTAATAATGACTGTTGTAATAGCACTCATTATTATTTTTGTATTTAATTACTATATTTCTGTAGCCAATGATTATAACTTTAAAAGAAGATTTTTAGAAATGGCGTCTATCAGCATTGGTGTGGCAGTACTTTCTTTTATCATAGGTTATTTAGTAAAAACATTTTTAGGTTTCGAAGTATAAAGCTCCATTTATCTGACTATGGATGTATCATAATTCCTACCAAAATTTATTGACAAAACTATTTTAGTATTATATTATATATTTAAGTATTAGTTTAAATAAAATCGAGAAGCTTCTAATGATAGAAATAACAAAAATCCTAAAAGCATTATCTGATGAGACAAGATATAAGTTAGTAAAAATCCTCATAAGGCATGATTTTTGTGTTGGTGCACTGGCTACCCGATTAAATATTTCTGAATCTGCAGTTTCTCAACATCTGAAAATATTGCGCAGCGCCGGTATTGTGAAAGGAGATAAAAGAGGATATTATACCCATTATTATGTAGACCAAAAAGTATTAAAAGAAACCGCTAAACAAATAGCAAAATTGTCACGGGTAACTTCTGAAGAACAAATATTTCATTAATATTATCCTAAAAAATATTTTAGCAATATCATATTAAAATTAGCAATGATCCAATATGGAGGAAAATTATGTGGTTTTTTTACGTAACTGGGATTTTATTGTTATTATCCTTTTTTACTGATAAGAAAAAAACGAAAAAAGCTTTATTGATTGCTTATAAGAGATTTGTATTTATATCCCCATCTTTTTTGATAATGCTTATCTTTGTTTCAATTATTTTATTCCTTTTTCCTCAAGAAAAAATAGTTATGTATCTTAGTTTTGGCAATCATATAGTTAATGTTATTATGGCTGCATTGGTTGGTTCAATAACTATTATGCCGGGTTTTGTAGCATTTCCCTTAGCCGGAATATTAAAAAATAGTGGAATATCGTTTATGATTATTGCTTCTTTTACCACAACTTTAATGATGGTTGGCACTATAACATTTCCAGTTGAAGCAAGTTACTTTGGTAAAAAAGTAACTTTAATCCGTAATATTATAAGTTTTATTATAGCTATAATTGTAGCATTGTTGATTGGTATTTATTTTGGAGAAATTATTATATGAAAGAGCGAAAGAAAAATAAAAACAAGATTAATAGAAATATTTATTTAATTATAATTTTAACTTATTTTGTTTTTGTTATCTATTCATATTTTTTTGATATTCCATCCGGAATTGAAATAAGTAATAATCTAATCTCTTTTCTATTATATATGATGAAAATATTACCCTGTGCTTTTATTTTAATAGGATTGTTTGAGACTTGGGTTTCTCGAGAAAAGGTTGAGAAGCATCTAGGACACGAAGGTGGACTAAGAGGATATGTTTGGGCGATTATTTTAGCAGGAACTATGGGCGGAGGTTTGTTGGTTGCTTTACCCGTTTCTTCGGCCTTATACAACAAGGGAGCACGATTGAGTGTTATTTTTACTTTTGTGGGTGCTTCAGCTATAGTCAGAATTCCTATGACATTGTTTGAGGCATCATTTTTGGGTATTGAATTTACAGCAATTCGCTGGTTTATTTCAATCCCATTAATTATAATATTTTCAATTTTTTTAGAAAGATATTTATCAAAACAGAACTATTCTATGAAATCGAAATCATAATAAAAATTTACCTGCGGTCCCGTTCCAGGTCATAAATAATTTTTTCCAGGTACCATTCTTCTGAATGATTGGGATGGCGTTCTCTCAGAGTTTTGATATGTCTTTCAATTGTTTCATCGGCCAGTTTGGGAGGAAGGCGTAATTGCCGACGGCATTCCTGCCATAAAGCATTTTTTTTGCCCCCTACTTTATTCTTTCTCGTTAGATAGATATAAATAGCTGCTAAAATAAAAATAATTGCCAGGATAAGAAAAAGCTGATTCATAAAATCCTCCTTAGCATAATATTTTAACATGGCTAAACATTAATGCAAGTTATTTTATTTAATATTAGGAATATAGCATAGTTAAAACATAATTGCGATTGAATCAGATATTTTGTTCATTCAATAGTTTAATAATTGTTGATAATAGTTGATTTATTTTTAATATTCTTCGTTTAAATATCATTTTTGTTGTAAAATAATGTATATTATTTTAATATTTGATAAGGAATTTAGGGGTTTGAAAAATTTGTGCTAACAATAATTTTAGTGTTTTTCCTATTAGGTAATAAAATAGATTGGGAAAAATTTTAAAAAACATTAGTTTATTAAATAGGGAGAGGCTGTTTGATTGATATTGAAAAAGAAAATGATATATTAGAATATTTAAAAGAAAAGAAATTAATAGAAACCGATAACTCAGTTCAAATCAAGAAGTTTGGTGGCGGAGTATCCTGTAAAGTAATACAAATAAAAACCAAAAATAGTTCTTTTGTTATCAAGCAAGCCTTATCAAAATTAAGGGTAAGAGACAATTGGTATTCAGATAGAAGCAGAATTATCACTGAGCGGAAATGTCTTGCAACCTATTATAAAATAATTCCGGAATATGTTCCAAAAGTATTGTATTATGATGATTCGAATTATCTATTTATTATGGAATCTGCCTCAAGTGAATCAATTCCCTGGAAATCCTTGCTGTTAAATGGAAAGATTGATTACCAGGTTGGGGAAAAGGTTGCCTATGCTCTTGCCAGGGTACATGAGGTTTCTTCCCGGGATTATTTGATTAAAAAACAATTTGAAGATGATAGTTTTTTTATTGAATTACGTGTTGAACCTTATCTGGAAACTACAAAAGACAGACATCCTGCATTAGATCAATATATACAAGATGCTATTGATTATTTGCTCAACCATAAAACAGTACTAGTCCATGGAGACTATAGTCCAAAAAATATCCTGGTATCTGATAATGGTATATTAATTTTAGATTTTGAGGTTGCCCATTGGGGCAACCCAGTGTTTGATCTGGCATTCCTAACAAATCATTTATTGTTAAAATCAGTTAAAAATAAAAAATGGAAAGTTTCCTATCTGAAGATGATGTTATTTTTAGTTAATACTTATTTTAAGTATAGGCCCCTTGTAAACCGTGAAGAGATGGAAGCAAAGACTGTTCATGTTTTGGCGCTTTTATTTTTAGCAAGAGTTGACGGTAAATCCCCGGCTGAATATATAACAGAAGAGAAAGATAAAGATATAATTAGGGAATTAAGTTATAGTATATTAGAAAATAAATATAGTAATTTTCAACAGTTAGTAAATTTATTTACAGATTATTTAAACAATAAGAGGTAATAGACATCATGAAAGGGAATATAATTAAATCAATTATTGCCAGACAAGTGTATGATTCCAGGTCTAATCCTACAGTAGAAGTGGATATATTACTTGAAGATGGCACCGTTGGAAGAGGAATTGCCCCTTCGGGAGCCTCAAAAGGTCGTTTTGAAGCACTGGAATTAAGAGATGGCGATAAAGACAGATTGAATGGCAAAAGCGTATTTAAGGCAATTGGTAATATAAAAAACATAATTGCCCCCCATTTATACGGAATGGATGTCACTGACCAGAAAGCGATTGATCGGATATTAATTAGCATTGATGGTACAGAAAACAAATCAAAATTGGGAGCAAATGCAATCTTAGCTGTTTCGATGGCAGTTGCCTGGGCGGGAGCAAATGTAAATAGGATGCCATTGTTTCAGTATCTGGGAGGAGATAGTGCAAGATTGGTGCCAACCCCGATGATTCAAATCATTGGAGGTGGTGCACATGCTAATCAAGCTATAGACTTACAGGATTTTTTAGTTATCCCGATTAGTTCAAGCACTTTTTCAGAAGGATATGAAATGGTCGTTAATGTATATCAGGGTACAAAAAAAATATTTAATGAGCTAGGTAGGCCACTGGGGATTGCAGATGAAGGCGGTTTTTGGCCAACAGATTTTGTTTCAAATGATGAGGGATTAGAATTATTAATGAGAGGAATCGAAGCAGCGGGTTATGTTCCGGGAGATGATATAGCTATTGCCCTGGATATAGCTTCCAGTGAATTTTATCATCCCGAGCTAAAAAAGTATGTTTTTAATTTAGAAAATAGATTATTTACCAATGAAGAATTTGTAGAATATCTTTGTGATATTCAGAAAAAATATCCGGTTATTTCGATTGAAGATGGAATGGCAGAAGAAGATTGGGAAGGCCATCAGCGATTATCCGAAAGACTTAATCATAAAATTCAACTTATTGGTGATGACTTATTTACAACGAATATTAAGCGAATTGAAAAAGGAGTTAAATCGGGAATTAATAATGCTGTATTAATAAAAATGAATCAAATAGGAACTTTGACTGAAACTTTAGAGGTTATAAAATATACCCAGGAGTCAGGATATCTTCCAGTTATTTCGGCAAGATCAGGAGAAACGGAAGATACAACCATTACTCATTTGGCAGTTGCTACCAATGCGGGGCAATTAAAAGTAGGCTCTGTTGCTAGAACTGACCGTACTGTTAAGTGGAATGAAGCAATCAGGATTGAGGAAAACCTGGGACAAAAGGCAGAATATCTTGGAAAACATATTTTTGATCAGATAAAGAAAACAGAACAATAAAATTCTTTTTCACCGGAATTATAGATAGAGATATATATTTGTGATTTAGTTTATCTAAGCATAAAAAACAACCTTCTTAGAAGGTGGTAATGGTTAAATATGCGGGTACGATATTTATTTGGGAGGTAAAAATCATGGAGGAACTGAAAGTAGATTTTGAGATGATTGGATTGGCAATGGAAGATGTCAGTAGAGATTATATGGAGTATTATCTTGATACAGAAACAGGTCAGGTTATCGTGTTATCAGAAGAGGCATCCAGATATGCTGAAGGGGATGAAGATATAACAATAAAAGATTTGCCAGATTGGCAAAAAGCTGAAATAGAAATAGCAAAAAATATTCAAAATAACAACACTGATCGTTATGTTAATATTCCCGAAAAGCCAACTTATGAAAGTTACAACATGATGGTTGACTTTGTGGAAAAAGTAGAAGATGAATTGTTAAGAGAAAAGCTTAATATAGCATTGGATGGGAAAGGAGCTTTTCGGCGTTTTAAAAGGGTATTAAGTGGTTACCCTGATTATGAGAAGAAATGGTTTACATTTAAAGACAAAAAGATAGAAGAAGAAATAATAGAATGGCTGGCTTCAATCGGGATTAAAGCAGTGTAGCTGTCCTTCTCTCAGAGAAAATTTTAAAACCATAGTTGGTTCTTTCGGAGAAAATTATTTTGTGGAAAGAACCGGAAAATAGATAATTTATTAGCTTTTTATTTGAAAGAAACTAAATTTTTGGGCTTCAAATTTGATATCTGAGAAAAAATATTTTAATATGAAAGTAATAATAAATTTAACCATCAGGAGGTGCAATGATGAAGAAAAAGATATCAGGTATAACGGTTGAATGTCTTATGGGAGACATTGCTTCTCAGGGCGATATGAATGCGGTAGTGAATGCTGCAAATGCAGAACTAAGAATAGGAGGAGGAGTTGCTGGTGCCCTGCATAGAGCTGCAGGACCAGAATTAGAAGAAGAATGTCGTCCCCTGGCTCCTATTAAACCCGGTGAAGCAGTTATTACTGGAGCGCATAATTTGCCGAACCGTTTTGTTATTCATTGTCTGGGCCCTGTTTATGGTGTGGATAAACCTGAAGATGTCTTGTTAGCGAATTGTTACAAGAATGCCTTGAAATTGGCCGAAGAACATAGGATTAATTCAATTGCCTTTCCTGCGATATCCACTGGTGCGTTTGGTTTTCCGATAAAAGATGCTACAGAGATTGCCTTCCGTACAATTAAAGATACAATTCCGGGATTAAGGCATATAAAGCAGATCAGGTTTGTTTTACATGACCAAAGTGCACTGAATATTCATGAAAAGTATTTGGAAAAAATAATTTAAAGATTATAAAACAAAATTTGTTAAAGTTTCTAATATGAATGTATACCATCAATGTATTCTTTGTTTTTAACTCTACTCTAGGATCTTGTTTATTTTTTCTGCCGGGATAAGACTAGGACTCCTCTTCAATAAAGTTAATTCCTAAAAAAATAAATTTATTTTCTTTTTAATCGCTTAGCTAGCCAGTATTCATAAGATGCCAAAAAATATAAGCCGCTTCAATCTTCCACGAGTAATTTTATTTTAAAATTCAAACACTTAGAAATCATTAATTCCCCAAAGCTTTTTTGAAATGCTATAAATTATTTAAGCATTAATTATTATTTTAAACATTGACGAAAATAGAAAATAATGTTATATTTATTAACAAATGCCAAATTTATTCACATCTGCTAATATTATGTTTATGTAATTATTCCTGTTGAAATTAATAAGATTTTGGAGTTTTTAATGATATCTAAATCTTATAAAAAAGAAATAGCAATAAAAGCCAGCATATTGTATTACGAAAAGTATAAGAACCAATCATATATAGCCAATGAGCTAGGGGTTTCTAGGTCGTATGTTTCTTTATTACTTAATTATGCTAAGAACCAAGGCATAGTAAAAATTTCGGTTGATGTTGATACATTTAATTTGAGAATGATCAGAAAAGAAATTGAATTAAAAGCATTATTTCCTAAAGTAAAGCAATTTTACATAATGCAGTCTACGTCAAATGAATTTACTGAAAGAAATATCGGTAAATTTTCTGCTCCTTATGTTATCGAAATGTTAAAAAAGTCAAATGTTATTGGCGTTGGATTGGGGAATTCAGTATATAAAATGATTGATTGTTTAAGACAAGAAGATTTTGTAGGATTGAATAAAAAAATTATTGTCCAAATAATGGGTGGATTAAATAACGCTGTTAAACCAGGTACTCAATCTAATGAATTGGTTAAAAAATTAAGTGAAATAATAAGATATAATTGTAAATACTATTATTTGCATTATCCTGCAATTTTTGAGGATTCCAATCTAAAAAAAATTTTAATAAATGAACAAAGTATAAAATCAACAATCGATATGTGGAATAATATTGATTTGGCTATCATGGGAATAGGGGTTGCCGATAGAAGGTCAACTTTATTTAAATTATTTAATAAAAAAATGATTAAAAAAGCGGAAAGCAGCAAAGCTGTTGGACAAATAAATGCCAACTTTTTTGATATCCATGGTAATAATGTACCAATGCTAGAAAAAAATAAAATATGTATCCCAATTGATAAAATGAAGAACATAAAAAGGAAAATTGTTATTGGGTTTGGAGAATACAAAATAAAAGCTATTTTAGGTGCTTTAAAAGGAGGATACGCTGATTTTTTCTTTACAGATTCTATAACAATAGATGCTTTGGAAAATTATTTTGAAACAGAAAAACAAAACTTTATTTTGGAAAAAGAAAAAATAAAAAAGTAAAAGGAGTATCGTTTAATGGAGACCAATAAGATGTTAGAGAAATTAGCTGAATACGTTAGATTGACTTGGGATAGAGGGCTTACAGAATCAACAGGTGGTAATATGAGCATTAGAGTTGGTGATAAAATATATATTACACCAACATTCTTTGTAAAACATTTTTTTACAGTAGAAGATTTTGTGGTATTGAATTTAAAAGGTGAAAAGCTTGATGGAAAATGGGAAGCCTCATCAGAACATCGAATGCATATTCGTATTTATAATGAAAGAGATGATATTAAAAGTGTATTTCATGCTCATCCAAAATGGGCGACTATTTATTCTGTCAGTCATAAGAAAGTACCTACAAAGATTTTACCAGAAACACTATTTTTATTAGGAGAAATAGATTATATACCCTATTGTATGCCAGGAACAGATGAATTTGCAGATGGATTTATTGATGGTCTAAATAAGGGCAGAAATGCTTTTATGCTTTTCAATCACGGTATAACTACATGTGGCGAAACAATAGAACAAGCCTATGCCAGGTTAGAAACTTTTGAAACATGTTGTTATGTTTCAGCTCATGCAGGAATGCTCAACCAAGATATTAATTTAATACCCGAGGAAGAAGCAAATAAGCTACTGAAAAAATTAGGATTAATGGAATAGCAGGATTGGGTTTGAAATGATTAACTTAAAAAGATTAAGTAAGATATAAAACCTATTTCCTTAGGCATAGTTTTATATTATTTTGTTTGTAATTTGTGAAGATATAGAAATTACTAATCTTAAAAAAAGAAGGGAGGTGTAGGATAAATGTAAGAATTTACTTACATTATTTGGTTAAACGTGTGAGTAGAATTTTACCATATCTTTGTTTGTAGAATTTTAATAAAGAAAATAGGAAATAAAAATGATTTGAATAAGGAGATAGATCATAATGAATAAATTAAATAAAATTCTAATATTTTCTATAATGATTTTAGTTTTAGTTGTAAGTATCTCACATTCAGTGATTGCAAATCAGGAAACCCCTTTTTCGACTGATGTCAAAGATATCAAAATTGCTTATATTGGCAAATCAACAACGTATCTCTTTTGGCAAACAGCAATGGCTGGTGCACAAGTAGCGGCTGGTCAACTTGGATTACAAATATCTACTCAAAGTCCAAGTGCTGGAACTGCTGGTATGACAGAACAGGTTGATATGTTTGAAACAGCTATGTCTACCAACCCAAATGCAGTAATTTTGGGCCCACTAACTTCTGATTCGTTAGTGCCGGGCATAGAAAAAGCTGCTGATGAAGGGACAAATGTAGTCATTATTGATTCAGCTATAAATACTGATCGCATTGACACGTTTGTCGCATCTGATAATATTGCTGCCGGGAAAGCTCTTGCTAAGGCATTTGTAGAATTGATAGAAGATAAATTTGGCAAAGCAGAAGGTGAAATAGCTTATATAACGGAGGATGCTGGCGTTGGGTGTATAGTACAAAGAGATGAAGGTTTCTTGGAAGGCTTAGAAGAATATGGGCCAAATTTAGAGATTGTAGCCCATGATTATGGTCAAAGCAGTGTTACGAAAGCTATGCAAGTTTTTGAGGATATGTTTACAGCACATCCCAATCTTGTGGGTGTCTTTGCGGACAGTGAGCCAATGGGTACGGGACTTATGCGTGCGCTTGCTACCTCAGGGCTTGCAGGTGAATTAGTTGCAGTTTCTTTTGATTTTAGCGATGCATTGATCGAGGGTCTTGAAAACAATGTTCTCCAAGCATTGCTTGCACAAAAACCCTGGAATATTGGTTATTATGCAACTTTTTATGCTGTATGTGCAATTGAGGGAGTTTATGTACCACCTTTTGTTGATCCAGGATATACAGTAGTTACGTATGAAAACATGAATACACCTGAGTCTCAAGCAGCTTTAGATCCATTAGGATTTTATGGAGATCTGATTGAGAAATATGCAAAATAAAGAATAAAATAAAATTGAATAGATGGGATTTACTTTCCCATCTATTCAATTTTCTTATAAGCTATAACAAATTTTTTGGTAAATTGGGGTGGTGAAAATTTTGAAAGAAGTTCTCAGAACTGAAGGAATTACTAAAGAATTTCCCGGAGTTACGGCTTTGAAAGAAGTTGCTTTTAATCTCTATGAAGGTGAAATACATGCTTTAGTTGGAGAAAATGGAGCAGGTAAATCAACATTAATTCAGATATTAACAGGTGCAATGACCCCTACAAAGGGCAAGGTAGTGGTTTTTGGAAAGGAATATAAAAAATTAGATCCAATCAAAACATCAACTGATCCAAACCTTGGCATATCAGCAGTTTATCAAGAATTAGTTCTAGCAAACTATTTAAGTGTTGTTGATAATATATTATTAGGTATAGAACCTACAAAAGTTGGTTTTATAAAGGAGAAAGAAAAAAAAGAAATTGTGCTTGAGTT
>CAZAJW010000143.1:0-1735 GCA_964485485.1 uncultured Atribacterota bacterium
AGATATTGGCTTAACAGATATGATCACAGTTAAGCTATTACATCAGGAAAAAGCTGTGTGTGATTTTAATAAAAGAAATGCTCAATTACAAGAAAAAGTAGGTGTCGCTATAGTATAGAGACCTGGTTTGCATAACCCCTCTTGATCTAAAGACGATGGGCTTTTTTTCAGTTCCGAGGCTCCCGGGCTGGTCTTTTCAGCATCCTTCCACCAGTCACTTCAAAAAAGTCCATCGTCTTTTTGAGGGTGGTGAAAATCGCCGGGTTTTTCAACGGTCTCATAGTATACACACCTTTGTAAAGTTGTGTGACCGGGGCCTATTTCAATGTTTTGATGCCATGGAATTCAAAAGAGGTGATATGATTAACCCCGAATTCAAGATCGAGGATTGATCCGTAAACTTATTCTGATATTCTAAAAACTCTGGACATTCGTCTTTAAAAGGACATTTTTTCTGACATATTCGAACATCTATGCGGGGGTTATTCTTTTTTCTCATGCAAAATATATAATCAGCCACGAGGTTTCCTTTCTAAAGTTGTTTATAATTAATTATATTTATATTATAATTATTATATTTAATAATATAAAGAAATTAATCTGTCAACTATTTTTTTAAAATAATGCTCATAGATTTCATGAGTTAATACTTTAAATTGATGAAAAATGGCAATAAGATCAAGCTTCCTAATCTTTCTCTCCATATTTACTATTATAGCTTTTTTACTATCAATTGTATCCCCTCACACACTCCCTCATCTCGGATTATAGCAACGATGACCAAAAAATTTGCCCCCATCAAAACATTAACAATAACCCAATATGCAACAATCAAAGACGGATACGAGGAAAAGGGAAAGAGTTTTGCAGAAATTGTCTTTTTGAGATCTCCCTATTTCTTCGGGTCAAAGATTCCGAGGCAGCCCGGTAGACATCTTATCATCCATAGCAGAAAAGGAACCTTGAGAATTGTTCACAAAAAAAAGTATCCATAATGGGGAAAATTGTAATTTGATTTATCGCTTTCTTCTTCTATCACAGAATTCAGAGTTATTATGAGAGACGCTTAAAAAGGTCGGTATAGACCCTGATAAGGTATCCCTAGCAAGGTTTGAGTGCAGAGTAGCAGACCTCATTAGGGAGAAACAATATGGAAGCGTTAGACTTCTTGCTTGATCAAAAGCTGTTTTTACCCCTCCTTCTCAAATATCGTAATTACCGCTTTGGTTTTTCGGACTACAATGAATTTATAAAGCATGTCTGGTATCCATTTCGGACTCGCTACTCATGTAAAGAAGAAATTACCGACAAATATACTATGATGGACATTAAAGTAAACCTACCTATTGATGTATCTCTTTTTGATATACCCCAAATCAGAGTCAAATCTTGTAATACTATACTTGACCGGAAAGAGGAGTAGTTAAAAGCCTAAACGTTGATTCCTTGGTCCATACATTTGATGAAAAATTAATTTACTCCTTTAGCACGAGCTCATGGCAGAGAGCTGTGCTAAGTTCAAAATAAGCAATTTCAAAAGTAATACTCATGAAAATATGTTATAGTATATTCAAGTCGAAGCATTGCATCTCAGTGGACCTATTTTACCACGCAGATTCATGTATCTTTTCCTTAAACCAAAAAACCCAAAATAGTACCGTGCATATTCGAAAGAAACATAACATTGAAAATTGATCACTCATGCCTGAAGTTACACCAAAGATATATGTTCGTG
>CAZAJW010000144.1:0-5938 GCA_964485485.1 uncultured Atribacterota bacterium
TCAACAGTTATGGCTATGTATGCTTATCAAACTTCATTCTTAAAATATAGAATGGGATATGGTGCAGCTATTTCAATAGGGATATTGATATTAAGCTTAGTGATTATCCTGGTGGCTCGTGGAATTACTGAAAGTATTGGAAAAGAGAAGGAGATTACATGAAAAGAAATACCCGTAAATTTGTTGATCATGTAAATAATATTAAGAGAGGAACTTCATCGTTTTTCATAAATACAGCTCTGATTATCATTTCAATAATCTCTGTGTATCCTATTATTTGGATGATTTTTTCCTCGTTTAAAACTACAGGAGATTTTGATAAAAATCCTGTGGGTATACCAAAGAAACTAAATTTTGAAAATTATATTCATATAATTAAAGAATCACTTATGCTCAGATTTATGCTAAACAGTGCAGTTATAACCTTTATTTCACTTACGCTGATATTATTAATAGGATTTGTAACTGGATATTTGCTTTCAAGGGTAAAATTTATGGGACGAAACATACTTTATTCATATTATATAATTGGTATGCTTATACCTGTTCACTCTCTACTTGTTCCAATCTATATCCTGACTAACAAGATAGGTCTTGTCGATAATATAGGTAGTCTAATTTTACCATATGTGGCATTCAGTTTTCCTATAGCAGTTTTTTTGATTGAAAGTTATGTACGTAACATACCAAAAGAAATGGAGGAAGCTGCAAATATTGACGGAGCAAGTTTCGCGCGAACAATGTTTATGATTATATTACCAGTTTGTAAACCTATATTAATCACAGTAGGTATAATTCAATTATTTTATTGTTGGAATGAGTTTATATTTGCTCTTGTATTACTAAATGACCCAAATAAGTTTACAGTTCCTTTGGGGTTAACTATGTTTAAGGGACCATATGCTGATAACTACCCAATGATTATGTCAGGAGTTATTGTATCAATTATACCTATAACTATTTTATATTTTGTCTTAAGCGGTAATATAATCAAAAGTATGGCTGCTGGAGCTGTAAAGGGATAATGATATCTAGCTTTAATAGAATTATCAAACATAATTTTGGTAAGAAGGGAGAAGTATAATAGTAATGAAAAGACTAAATCTTAATCATGGCTGGTCAATGAAAGAAGCTCCTTTAAGTTATGGTAAAGAAATGGCGGGTTACATATCAAATCAATTGGATGGCTGGTATAATGAGATCAATCTCCCCTGCGATGTTCATATGCCGCTAATAGAAGCAGGGGTTATAAAGGATCCCGTACTTTCTGATTATTGTTTTGATGCTGAATGGATTGAAAAACGCTCATGGTGGTTTAAGAAGTCAATAGATAGTTCAGAACTGGACCTTTCCTGTGATGTAGCCGAACTGGTTCTGGAATCTCTTGATGTCAATGCTGACGTTTTTTTTAATGGGGCATATCTTGGACATCATTCCAGTGCTTTTTATCCTTTTAGGAAAGACGTTAAAGAATATATTTGCCCTGGCAAGAATGAACTTATAATAAGGTTAACATCAGGACTAGAAACTGTAAGTGATTCAGATCTTGCGGAGATCGATTATGCAGTCTGCGCAGAGTATAGTATAGGACGTGCAGAGCGCGGAGACAAGCGCCGTGCCTTTATCCGTAAACCTACTTATGTATACGGATGGGACTGGTGTCCTCGTATTGGGACATGTGCTATTGCAAAAAACGCATATATTGACTGTATTAGCACAGCAGTAATAAGAAATGTTTCAGTAGAAACCATTGAGGCAGCCAACAATGCAAAACTCAGTTTGACAGCAGAGGTTGAACTGCTGGATATAATAAAAACAGCTGATGCTGATATAAAAGTGAAAATTTCAAAGGATGGAAAGATATCCAAAGAATTTACGCAAAATGATGTTCTTTTGTGTTCGGGTTTAAATTATGTGAAATTTGATATACGTATTGAGGATGCGGAGCTTTGGTGGCCGAATGGAATGGGTGACCAACCCCTCTATTTGATAGAGGTCTCAGTAAATTGTAGAGGAAATATATATAATTGGCCAGCTTTCAAATATGGTATACGCACAATAAGCTTAGACACTGAACGTATCGACCACAAAAATAGGCGTTTTATGCTTGTGGTAAACGGAAAACATATCTACTGCAAAGGAGGAGACTGGATACCAGCTGATTCTATTTATGCGCGTGTTACACCTGAAAAATATGATTCGTTGATTCTGGAAGCTAAAAATGCAAATTTTAATATGCTGCGTATCTGGGGCGGAGGTATATATGAAAGAGATGAGTTTTATGATGCTTGTGACAAATACGGTATTATGATTTGGCATGATATGATGTTTGGTTGTTCTACTTTTCCTGACCATATTGAAAGCTTCCGAGATCTTGTAGGAAGAGAGCTTGATTATCAGACAAAAAGGCTTGGCAGCCGCACCTGTCTGGCGATCTTTTGTGGCAATAATGAAAATCACTGGATATTTAATAGCGATGGGGTTTGCGGCAAAGTAAATTTAAAGCATGAAAAACAATATGGAATGTATGTTTCAAATATTATGATGCCTGATTATGTCCGCGAAAACTGTTCCTGGGTTCCCTACTGGAACTCATCTCCCTACGGGGGTGATGAACCTAATGCTGACAACGTTGGTGATGTACACCACTGGCATGCCTGCATGATGAACCCTGATGTGGCACTTCGCATCGAGCCTAAAGAATATGACAAAGTTAGAGCACGATTTGTTAGTGAATATGGTTATCCTGGGCCATGCTCAAAAAAGAGTATAGAAGAATATTTTGATGGGAAGACAATCGATCGTAGTAGTGGGGTATGGAACCTCCATAACAACACATTTGAGAAGGAAACAGTAAATGCTGGAATCAAAAAACACTACACTGATCGTGAAATCGATCTTGATGAGTACCTTCTGTATGCTGGTATGACACAGTCTCTGATGCTGGGTTACTCTTTAGAAAGTCTACGTTTTAAAGATTTTTGCGGAGGTGGATTGTTCTGGATGTACAATGACTGCTGGGGGGAAGTAGGCTGGACTATTATTGATTATTATCTGCGCCGTAAAATATCTTTTTATGGTGTAAAACGTGCATTTGAACCATTAAAGCTAATAATTCGTGAAATTGATGGGAATTTGATTGTAATGGGGTGCAACGACAAAGATAATGATATTAGCTTTAATCTGAGGGTAGGTTGGGTAGCCTTTGATGGAAGTAATGATGATTCTGATGTTTTAGAAGTAACTATACCTGCAAGGGCAAGGAAGGTACTGCACAAATTAGACGCTTTAAGACATGATATATTTAATGGTATATATTATGCCAGGCCCGAGGATGGATGTATTAATCCTGCTATATTTCATGCCACAGATACCAGGAAACTTAAATTATGTCCCCCCAGGGTGAATATTATGTCTACAAAAGATGATGGGTCTGATTTACTAGTTAATATTAAGGCGGACACTTTTTGCCATAGTGTTTATCTGGACACTGATGCCGACTGGAAACTATCTGATAATTATTTTGATATGTTACCGGGAGAGAATCGTAGCGTAAGAGTTTATGGAGCAGCCGGCAAAAACTTTAGTCTAAAAACTCTTTTAATTAATTAATGAAGGTATTGCAATATTAAATTTTTTAATGAAATTTATATTTTATTGTTTTTAGAAGAAAGGATATATTTTGACACGCAGAGAAAGAATGCTCGTAACATTAAGACATGGTAAGGCAGACATGGTTCCATGTTGTCCTGATTTTTCAGTCATGATTCCGTTGAAATTGAAAAAAAGGCCTTTCTGGGAAGCTTATATAGATGAAAAAGAAGGAATTTTTTATGACTTATGGGATAATGAAAATCTTTTTAATGCATACATAGATGCTGTTAAGTATTTTGGAACTGTAGCCTGGGCAATCTATGCAGGGGCCTCAAACGAGCAAAGTACATTTACAAGCAGTGATACAGATCGTGTTAAGTACGAAAGTAAAATTATTGAGAAAAGAAGTGATAGAAGAGTTGTTAGAACAACAATGATCACACCTGAAGGCAATCTTTGGTCGGAAACTGTATATCCAATTTATGATCCGCCATTTCCTCATAGGAAGTTTATAAAAGATTTTAAAAAAGAATTTAGATTTTTAAAATATTTCTATAGTGATCCGAAAAACCTGGATTTTAGCAAGATTGCCAGGCAAAGAGAAATTATAGGAGATATGGGAGTAAATGGTGTAGGAGTACTACCACCAAGCCTTGTACACCTTGATGCAATAGTAGACGGGGGACTTGGGAAAATTGGACTTGTATATTATGACTATCCTGAACTTATTTCGCAGTATAAAGAAATGCATGAAGAATGGTCAATGGAGTATCTTAGAAAGTTAGTAGAGGCCAGATGCTGTGACGAGATAATTACTGGTGGCTCAGGTCTTATGACATGGCAATCGCCTAAAATAACCAGGGATTTATCACTTGATGGATTAAAGAAGATCACTAAAATTTGTAAAGAAAATAATTTAATAAGCCATTTGCATTGTTGTGGATTTTCGAAAGAACTGGTAAAAATGTGTGCAGAAGAGACAGATTTAGATGTTATTGAACCTTTAGAGCCGCCACCTCAAGGGGATGTGGACTTAAAGGAAATTAAGGAAAAATATGGCAAAAAGCTTGTATTGAAAGGAAATTTGCAAACATCAAGAGTTATGCTTTCAGATGTTAAGACTGTTGAGAGGGAGGCAATCAAATGTATTGAAGATGCAGGTGAAGGTGGAGGATTTGTCCTTTCTACCGGAGATCAATGCGGCAGGGATACTCCCCATGAAAATATTTTTAAATTAGTTGAAGTTTGTGAGAAATATGGGAAATATTAAAATGATAAGGCAACGGGTTCCATAATTTACAAAATAAATATATCTATAATAAGCGTTCTTATTTAATTTCGGGTGTTATAAGATTGCCTATAACTATTCTTTCAGTTTCAGTTATGGTTTTTACCAATAATCAAACAGTTTTTTAACTTTATTTTTCGTAGGCTTTTATCAGTACAAGTATATCCCTGCAGAAAGCAGGTAGATCTGCAGGCATCCTCGAAGTTACAAGATTTCCATCTACCACTACCTCCCTGTCTATATATTTTCCGCCTGCATTCTTAAGGTCAGTAGCAATGGCAATGTATCCGGTGACATTTTTATCTCTGCAGATGTCTGCTTCTGCAAGCATCCAGCCGCCGTGGCAGATAGCACCTACTACCTTGCACCTGTCAAAAGCATTTTTTAGAAGCTTTACCATTTCTTTGTTCAGCCTCATCTTATCCGGTGCATATCCTCCGGGAATTATAACTGCCGCTACCTGGTCCATTTTTACCTGTCCCGGTGAAAGGTCGGATTCCATTGGGAGCCCGAACTTTCCAAAGTACTGTTTTTTTGCTTCAGGTCCCACGATTTTTACATCATAGCCTGCTTCAATAAACCTGTAATAGGGATATACAGCTTCCTCATCCCTGAAACCATCTTCAATGAATATAAGAACCTGATTTTTCATCTAAGCCCCCCTCTTATGAAATATTAATAATATATAAACTCAAATAATTTTTAACCCTATACATACTATTATAGAACTTTATATTTTAGTTTAAAGTAAAACACCGGCCATTTATTTCATCTGAGAGTATGTGTTTTAAATTGAATATGGACTTCTGATTAAATATTTATTAGCAGTTTTAGATAAAAAGATATTATTAAATTATTTAATTTATGCTATTATATATTAGCACATATATATAATTAGTTTAATTTAAATAGTAATACTGACAGGTTATATATGAGGTCACTAAATCTAAGAGAATTACTGTCCAGAATTATATTCAGGTTTCAGAATTTAATATACCTCTCAAAAAAGCATTATTATATTACCGTTTTTATAATGCTTTTGATAATACTTCTGAT
>CAZAJW010000145.1:0-4006 GCA_964485485.1 uncultured Atribacterota bacterium
TACCACCTTCTTAGAAGGTAGTTTTTTTATGGTTAAATAAAAATTATTATCTTTTAACTTGACAAATATTGAAAATAAGATATAATTGCTAATAGAAAATATTGCTAAAAGCAATTTATTTAAGTCAAAAATTATAGAAAGAGATTTCTAAGGAAAAATATTCCTTTGGGTTTATTGTTAAATGAAAGAAATTTATGATATCATTCTGAAGATAAGGCATTTTTGTACCTGTAATGAAAGTAAAATTAGTTCTTCTTGCCATATTGGTTTAGCTGAATTTAAAGGTATTAATGCTATGGAAAATAATAAAAACATTACTTGCACAGAATTATCGGAAAGAATGAATCTTTCAACTTCTCGCGGAAGTAGAATTATTGATAATCTGGTAAAAAAGGGTTATTTATTAAGAAAAATTAAGGATTACGATCGTCGTTCAACCCTCCTATGTTTAACTGAGAAGGGTAAAAAAATAAAGGATGAAATCAATCAAGAGCAAAGAAGTTTTGAAAAAAAGATAAGCTCAGAACTTAACGCTCAGGAAATTGAATCAATAAAAATAGGGTTAAAAACCTTAGAAAAATATTTACTATACAATAAAAAAGGAGATAAAGATGTCAGAAAAAACATTAGTAGAAGTCAATGAAAGTAATTTTCAACAAGAGGTGCTGGATTCTGCTGTTCCAGTACTGGTAGACTTGTGGGCACCCTGGTGTATGCCCTGCAGAATAGTAGCTCCAAGTGTTGAGAAAATTGCTAATGATAATGAAGACAAGTTAAAAGTCTGTAAATTAAACGTTGATGACAATCAAAATATTGCGGTTCGCTATAATGTCCAAGGGATTCCAACCCTTTTAATTTTTAAAGATGGACAAGAAGCCGACCGAATTGTGGGAGCAGTCCCCCCTCAAGCAATTCAAGCAAAATTAGATAAGATTCTTTAGAGATTAAGATTATTAGCGGGTGTAAAACATGTCTTGAATTACACCCGCTTTTTATACCTATAATCTGTATTAATTGCAATGATAATTTTTATTTTTTCTGTCTATTCAGATCTGTTTTTATCAGTCATTAGCAGGCTCAATTCTAATCCTTCTTTTCTTAAAGCTATTATTTTATTTCTCAATTGAACCAGATTTTCATTTGATAATTCTTCTTTGCTTTTCTGATCTAATTTTTCTAAAACGGAATCCATCAATTCTTTTAACTGTATAGTATCATCTTCAAATGATTGCATTGCTTTTATACTTTTTTCCCGAACAACTTTTTCCGAAACAGCTTCACCGGTTCCCTTAATCACAAATATTTCTCCCAGTTGAGGGATCTTTGTCTTTAGACCCAGCTCATTCTGAACCAAATTGTATAAAGTATCCAGTGCTTCGTCTTCACCGTGAACTAAAAATACTTTTTGAGGTTTTTTCTTGAAATTCTTTATCCACTGTATAAGCTCATTCTGGTCAGCATGACCCGAAAAACCTTCTAAAACATGTATTTGGGCATTTACCTTAATTTCTTCCCCAAATATCTTAACTTTTTTTGCCCCATCTTTTATTCTTCTCCCCAGAGTCCCCTCTGCCTGATATCCAACAAATACAATGCTTGATTCTTTTCTCCATAGATTATGTTTAAGATGATGCTTAATTCGACCGGCAGTGCACATACCGCTGGCAGAAATTATTACCTTACTCTCCGGGATCGTATTTAGTCTTTTAGATTCCTTGGCAGTCTTTGTAAAATGAAGATTTTTAAAATCAAGAGGATGGTATCCCTGTTTAATAAGTGAGAGCGTATCTGCATCAAAGCAGTCTGGATTTCGTCTGAATATCTCGGTAGCAGAAATAGTCAAGGGGCTATCAACATATACCGGAATATCTAAATAACTTTGATCCTTTACCGAGATAATTTGGTCATAATACTGATTTAGTTCATAAATAATATCCTGGGCACGTTGTACTGCAAATGAAGGGATAACTACATTTCCTCCCCTTTTCTGTGCTTCAATCATGATTGGAATCAATTTGGCAGCTTCATTATCCAAAGAAGGATGTAGACGATTCCCGTATGTAGATTCAATAATTAAATAGTCAGCTTCTTCGATAATAGCAGGATCTCTGATAATTGGTTTGTTTTTTCTTCCCAAATCTCCACTAAAGACCAATTTGATAGTGTCCCCGCCTTCCTTTATCCATAGTTCGACAATTGCTGATCCAAGAATATGGCCGGCATCCTGGAAACGAACTGTTAACTTATCATCTATTGTAATTCTTTGATTGTATAAAACTGGTGAAAAAGCTTTCAAACTATCTGTTGCTTCATCTGCTGTATATAGAGGGTCCCGCAAAGGCTTACCAGCACGCTTTCTCTTGCGATTCTCCCATTCATTTTCCGTTTCCTGAACATAGCCACTATCAGGTAGCATGATTGAACATAAGTCATAAGTGGCCTTGGTACAATATATCTTGCCCTTAAACCCTGATTTAATCAGACTGGGAATGCGGCCACTATGATCAATATGGGCATGTGATAGGATGAGAAGATCGATTTCTTCAGGATTAAAGCGAAAGGGTTTATAATTAAGTCGATTAAGTTGCCGACTCCCCTGGAACATTCCACAATCGAGCAATATTTTCTTGTTTTCAGTCTCCAGTAATATATTTGAGCCTGTAACTACTCGAGCAGCTCCCAAAAAATGTACTTTCATTGTTTTCAAATACCATTCCTTTCTTTTGAACTTTCAAAAAATTTCCCTACTTTAATAAGATATTCAATCGACAATTTTACTTAAAAAAAGATAATAAACTATAGAAAAAATACTAAGAACAGCAATATGGGTTATTAAAATATTATAAAATTTGTTAATTCTAATTTGGAAATAATCTTTTGTAATCGCAAGACAAAGATGTATTGGCGTAAGCATCATGCCTATATGTCCGGAAATAAACAACAATACTATTTTGCTAATAACAATCATTCCATTATTATCAACTAAAATTGTAGAAAATATTGGCACACATATCCCTATATATGCAATAACGCTACCGGTAAAAAATCCTATCAAAAAAGGGACAATAACCAATATTCCAGATAAAGGAACTCCTAAAGATAAAAAATAATCTGGCAAAAATGCTACCACCTGTGAATATTCTAACATTCCTTTAAAAATAAATATGCCACAAACTAAAAAAAGAGTATTATAACTCGCTTTGACTGATTCAAAAAGATAACTAGTCCATTGCGCTCTTAATTCTGTATTAAAAATAAATAATAATAAAAGTACCAGAGAAAGTGAAAACAAGAGCATAACATTAAAGATTAAAGTCAACAAAACAACTATTATAATTGGCCAAGTATTATAAAAAAATCCTCTTATTGCAATTATCTGACTATTATTAAGAATTCTTTTTTTAACCGGGTAGAATTTTAAATTCAGATATAACCATATTGTACCACTTAAAAAAGCTATGACGGCGAAGGGACAAAATAGTACTATTATATTTTTTAGAGATACACTGAGTAATGAGGCATAGAGTATAATGCTTGGATTCATGGGGTATATTAAAGTTACTATGTGCCGGAACCAATAATTTATAAACATATTTTTTTCTGCGCTTATGTTGTTAACATTCCCAATCGATTTAATCATGGGCGCGGAAAATATTGCCCCACCCTGTATTGGTAATAACGATACAAAAGATGGAATAAGAATCATCACTAATCGATAATCTTTTATCATTTCTTGTAAAAAATAAACCATTCTCTCAAATTTTTTTAATTTTTCCATACAAATACTTAATAAATATAACAAGAAAATAATATTAAGCAATTCAATTGATGTTGGTTCAAGTATTGCATCTTTCCAAATTATCAAAATCCTAATAATATCAATTCTAAATAACAAACCTATTAATATTGAATTTATAAGTAGGTTTAAACTTAGGTTCAAATTTATCTTAAGAAGAAATAAAATTAATATTAGTATTATAAGTAATTTAATAATTTCGCTTGGCAT
>CAZAJW010000146.1:0-3705 GCA_964485485.1 uncultured Atribacterota bacterium
TATGATGCGATTTCCCGATGAGGTATATCGGGATGTTGAAGGATTGGTTAAGCTGGTCGACAGAGAAGAACTGAAAGAAAATGACTGGAGCCTGACTCCCGGCAGATATGTAGGAGTAGCGACGGAGGAGGAAGACCCGGATTTTGATTTTGAGGAAACTATGCACAATATTCATAAAGGGTTAGCAGAATTAAATGTTCAGGCCAGCCAGTTGGCCAAAAAAATTGATGAGAATTTTAAGAAGTTGGGAATATGAAATTATTTGATTTAGCAAATGAAATAAGAGAGACACACAATCCAAAAAAAGATTCGAAAGAATATTTATATATTGGTCTAGAGCATATATTACCACAGGACTTACATATAGATTTTTATTCTTATTCTAACATAACAGAAAGTCTAAAATATAAATTCAAAAAAGATGATATTATTTTTGGCACTATGCGACCATATTTTAAGAAAATAGCAAAAACTCCATTTGATGGAGTTTGTTCAACAGAATTTTCAGTAATCCGGCCAAAACAAAAGAGTGACTGTAATTATGTATTTTACTTGTTGGCCCAAGATATTTTTATAAAATTCTGCAATATTAATTCCAAAGGTGATAGACCAAGAGTTAAATGGAAACAATTTTCGAAATTCAAAGTGAACCACAAAAATAAAGTAGAGCGTTTTCTAATCGGAAATATTTTATCTGTATATGATTCATTAATTGACATTAATCGTAAACGTATCCAGCTTTTAGAAGAATCGGCGCAACTTCTTTACCGCGAATGGTTTGTCTATTTCCGTTTCCCGGGACACCAACAGGTAAAATTTGTTGATGGTATCCCGGAAGGTTGGGAGAAAGCACGATTAGATCAAGTTTGGGATATTAGTTATGGAAAAAATCTTTCTACAAATAAGATTAAAAAACTAGGAAAATTTCCTGTTGTTGGAGCTGATACAATAATTGGATATTATGACAAGAAAAATGTTGAAAATAGCTTGTGTTTAGTTACTTGTAGAGGGAATGGGTGTGGTAATATTAGAAGAACTTATGGTCCAAGTTTTGTTACCAATAATTCATTTATTTTTAAAAGCAATGATACTTTTTCCCATATAAATTTTTTAATAACAATGTTTATGTTAGAAAATAAAAAGTTGAGAAATTACATTACTGGAGCAGCCCAACCACAATTAACTCTTTCAAATATTAGAAATATCAAAGTTCTTATTCCAGAAAAACAATTAATATTGAAATATTTAGAAGTAGCCAAAGATTTAATTCAAAATTCGGATAAGTTAAAAATTCAAAACCAAAAACTTGCACAAGCTCGTGATTTGCTTTTACCCCGTTTGATGAGCGGGAAGATTGATGTTTCTGAATTAAATAAAAAGCGTCTTAAGGAGGCAGGAATATGAAGGCTACAGAAGCTAAATTCTTAAGTTTTATAAAAAAATCACCACAATTTATTATTCCTATTTACCAGCGCAAATATTCGTGGACAGAAAGAGAGTGTCGTCAGTTATGGGATGATATTATACGTTCTGGTGAAAATAATGATATAACGGCTCATTTTGTTGGTTCAATAGTATATATTGAAAAAAGCCTTTATCAAGTTACCGATCAGTCTCCTTTATTGGTGATTGATGGACAACAGCGCCTTACAACAATATCATTATTAATTGCTGCATTGGCCAATGCATTGGAAAATAAATTTGATGTTAAATATGAACCAGTAGATGGGTTTTCACCCAAAAAATTAAAACATTATTATCTTGTCAATCCTGAAGAAGAGGGGGATCGGCACTACAAACTTATTTTATCGCAGACAGATAAAGAATCTCTGATTGCTAAAATTGTAGGAAGATCGTTACCAAAAAATTATTCACGACGAATTGATGATAATTATAGTTTTTTTGAAAAATGGATTACTGAATATCAAAATAATCTTGACGTAATTTGTAATGGAATTGCAAAATTAATGGTTGTTGATATTTCATTAAGCAGAGATCAGGACAACCCACAACTGATTTTTGAGAGTATGAATTCTACAGGCAGAGAGCTTACTCAAGCTGATTTAATTCGTAATTATATATTGATGGGGCTTGATCCAGAGATACAAAAAGAACTTTATATGAATTACTGGAGACCTATGGAAATTGATTTTGGCCAAGAAGCTTATGATAATTATTTTGATAGCTTTATGCGTCATTATTTGACAGTTAAAATGGGCGGTGAAGTTCCTAAATTGAATAAAGTCTACGAAGCTTTTAAGGAGTATAGTAGATCACCAAAAATAGAAAATGAAGGAATTGAATCACTTGTATCTGATATAAGAAATTTTTCCCGGTATTACTGTGCCATGGCACTAGTGACTGAGGATGAACGGGATCTTGAATGGGCATTTCGTGATTTACGTGAATTGAAAGTTGATGTTGCCTTTCCTTTCTTATTAGAACTTTATAGCGATTATGAGAACGAAATTTTATCAAAAGATGATTTTTTGACCGTAGTACGTTTAATTGAATCATATGTATTTCGGCGGGCGATATGCTCTATACCTACTAACTCTCTTAATAAAACATTCGCAACATTTTCCAAGGCAATTAAAAAGGATCGCTATTTGGAAAGTATTAAAGCCCATTTCCTATTACTGCCTTCTTATCGCCGTTTTCCACAAGATGAAGAATTTAAAAATGAGTTTCAGACACGAGATATCTATAATTTTTCACGACGAAGTTATTGGTTGAGAAAACTGGAAAATTATCAGCGTAAGGAAAGAGTCGTAGTGGATGAATACACTATTGAACACATTATGCCACAAAATAAAAATTTATCAAAAGAATGGCGTGACTCCCTTGGACCAGAATGGGAAAATATTCAAGAAGTTTGGCTTCATACACTCGGCAACTTGACATTAACCGGGTATAATTCTGAGTATAGCGATCGTCCTTTTTCAGAAAAAAGAGAAATGCAGGGTGGATTTAAAGAAAGCCCTCTCAAACTAAATCAAGGGTTAGGATCTCTTAACCAATGGAATCTTGATACAATTAAAGAAAGGGCAAATCGTTTAAGTAATACAGCATCTTCAGTTTGGCAGTTCCCACAAATAGATGAAAGTATCTTGGCTGCCTACAGACCCAAAGTACAAGTAAAAACAGAATATTCTATCGATGATCATCCTTATCTTCTTAGCGGTGTGAGTCAAAAATTGTTTTATGCATTCCGTAAGGAAGTTTTAAGCCTCGATCCAGTTGTTACTGAAGAGTTTCTAAAATTTTACATAGCTTATAAGGCTGAAACTAACTTTGTTGATGTTGTACCGCAAACCAAGAGGCTCCGACTTTCTTTAAATATGCGTTTTCCAGACATATATGATCCAAAAGGTAAATGCAAAGATGTTAGCGGTCTTGGTCGCTGGGGAAATGGTGATGTTGAAGTAATATTATCTTCATTGGAGGAGTTACCTTATATAATGGGCTTAGTCCGACAGGCTTTTGAGCGGCAAATGGGTAATGGAGGAGAGGAATAAAACAAATTGAAGAAAAATCCAAGCAAGAAACAAAAATCGAAAGAATTAATGATTCGCAATAGTACTGCAGAATTTCTAATGTTTACTACTGATTCTCGCCAGGATAGATTAGAAGTACGCTTTCAAGATGAAACAGTCTGGCTGACACAAAAATTAATGGCTGAACTTTTCCAATGTACGACAGATA
>CAZAJW010000147.1:0-9906 GCA_964485485.1 uncultured Atribacterota bacterium
TCTGCCAACCCTGTTCTAACTGCCACTGGCTGGTATCTTTGTCCTGAAAATTATCCTGAAAAAGAACCTGGGCAAAAGCAACTACTTGAAAAAACAGGAAATAAGAAATCAATAGAATAAACAGAATTAATAATAGCTTTGTTTTTGAATTTTTCATCTTAAGATAGCCCTCCTTTTAAATATAGGATTTAACCCAAGATGATGTAATTAACCTACTTACTTATTCGCCATAAGAATATTAAATTCCTTTTTTAGTAGGTAATGATAAGAATAAAGAAAGCAGTTATAAATCAAAAAACAAAAAATATTAATTTGTTATTATTGAATTTCTTATATCCATAATTAAAATAAAAACAAAGGGCGACAGAATGTACGAATAGTCACCTTCTAAGCAGGAGATTATATTAAAGTGGAATAATATTATGCTTTAACGAATATTTATATGTTGAATATATAGTTCAAAAATATAAAGATTCGGGAATAAATGGATGAGATTGCCACAACCTATTAAAACAGGTCTCGCAATGACAGAAAAGTATATAGTATCTTGTGTAACGAATAACATTCACCCCAACCTTATTCCTCCCTCCTCAAGGGTGAGGGAATTAGGTAGGGAAATCCTTTAATCAATAGGGAGTAGACTAGGCACGGAAATTCTTCCTTCAAGGGGAAGGAAATAATAATATTAGGCTGCCCAGCCAAAAGAAGTTGCAAGATGCAGTTACGAGTTACAAGATAGAATTATTTAACAATTTAACCAACACATAGGTAACACTTTTGATTCAGGACATAGGTTACACTTTTTACACCTGCTATTTCTTATCAAAAGTAAAAAATGATGAGTAACCAGTGATAAGTAAATTAATACTTTTTTGGGTATAGGTGGATGAGATTGCTTTGTAGCTTCGCTCCGTGCAATGACAATACTAGTCTACCGGTCACTCGGTTGCTGGTCAAAATAAAGATGCATGTTATGAGGTGCAAGGGAAATTTGTATCAAAAGTGAAAAAAAATTAACTGAAAGCTCTGAATAAGATCTCTTATTTATTTAAAAAATCTGCGGCAGATTTAAGATAATAAGCGGCTCTCTCTACAATTTCTGGTTCGATTTCATACACTTCCTGCCAGCCGTTTTCAATTGAACCGGTGTATTCCCGGGCAGCCCAGGGACCAGTTCCTACCTGAAATCCGTTGGTCCAGAAATAAAAAGGTGGCCAGTCAATATTATAATATTCCATATAACCCAATACATCCTCATGATGCCAATCATAGATGGGGGCATAGCGTACAACATTATGCTCATCAATGTCCATGCCCTCCTCACCGGGATCATTACCATCTTTCGTTCTTCTGCCAACCAGAATCATATCTAAATTATTTTCTTCAAAATACAATTGTTGTCCGGTATTTTGAACTTGCCTAAACCAGACTGAGGCTATTTCGGCATGTTGAGGAAACAATAAGTGTTGATTTTTTGCTAACCATTCTAGGTCCTGACCGGTATTGACAATCTCGAGGCCTTTCGGTGCATTTTCTCTAATCCAATCAATAACTTGCTGATATTCCAAATTACATCTAACCCAGAACTTTTTTTCAATCTCTAAACCCCTGCACAGGTGCTCCAGTACAATAGAATCTTTTCCTCCACTCCAGGAAACACCAACTTTTTTCCCCTGAATTTTTCTTCTGATTTTTTCCCTCATTTGCTCTCTGAGCCTGATTATTCTTTTTTCAAATTCACTATCTTCCTCTAACCTTTCCTGTACCTTTTCCAATGCCTCCAGCCAGGCATCCTGTTCGGTATTTTGTTTAATGCCTAAGATAGTATCAACCTCCCTAAACTTTTATATTATATTTTTTTAATTAATTATTTTATTCGTTTCTCAAAAACCATAAAATGTCTTCCGGGGCTATAGTAATCCCGGACAGCTTCTCTTTCATTTACAGTAATTGTATTTCCCATTTTTCGGCTTATATTAAAATAACCATTTTTTAGGAACATTTTTTCCGAAGTTAAATTATCCGGATCAATAGTGACCTCAATCCTGCTGCATCCCGTCTCATAAGCTTTTTTCTCTGTTTCCGCCAGCAATAATCCACCCAAGCCTCTGCCCTGCATATCAGGATGAACCCCAATCTGCCACAGAAAATAGGTATGACGGTCATTCTGGGAAACAAATCCCATCTGCCAGCCAACTAATTTTTTCTGATATTCTGCAACCAAACAGGTGGTCGAAAAATATCTCAATATAATTCGGTAGAAGTGCTGGAAATATTTTTCCAGGGGAGGGGATTGAGATACCAAGTCATAAACTTCTAAAAATTCATCCTCTCTGGCTTCTCTGATTATAATTCCCTCTCTCCAGGCCTGACATTTCTGTAATTTCTTTTTTATTACCTGTTCATCGCCAATATCCGGGCGGTAATAAAAATAACCATCAATGCCTTGCAGAGCGTTCTCTATCTGTTCATTAGCTTTCTTTAATGAGGAAGCATCTGTTAAAAGGGCTACTCCCCTTTCATCACCTACCCTCAGCTGGGAAGAGTCATCTAACCCACAACTGTAATACAGGCTGGTTTTATTTTGTTTTAATATTTCTTCATCAATTTGAATATTTAATATCTGGTTTGATAATCTAGGATAATCTCTGGGAACTAAATATTTGCATAAAGTAGATCTGGGAAGAAACTGCCCCTTAACATCTTTACCATGCATGAAATCAAATACCATTTTAGCAATATTATTTTTCAGCACTCTTATTGTATTCATCCATTCCGGATCACCCGGACGAAAATTATATTCAATTAACTTAATTCCCTGTTCTGTCAGCATAAATTGGCCATAGAGAAAACCGCAAACATTATGACCGGTTTCTTTTTGAAGGGCAAAAATAGTCTTTTGCATTACTTCTACTGCCTTGTGATATTCTGACTCCTGCATAAACGGAAGCAAATATCCATTTGAAGAATAAGAACCCATACTCGCAGTGTTAGGCCCTTTATCTCCTGGCAATAGTTTTTTAAAATCCTGAACCGCCGGAGTAGTAATAAGCTTGCTATTAGCCACAAGTGTTTGAATTGTAAATTCTTCACCCTGTAATTTTTCTTCTATGATAACTTTGGAATGACCGCTTATCTCATTTTTATAGATTTGATGAATATATTTTTTAACTTCATCGGGCGTGTTCAGCTGATTCCCAAATACTTTAACCCCTAAACCATCAGTAAGTCCAATGGGCTTCACTGCAACTTGCCAGTTTTGTTTTTTTGCATAATCAATTGCCTTTTCGGGAATTTTAAATACCTTATATGCAGGAACCACCTCAGGAGCAACCTGGCTAACTAATTTTCGGGCAAAGGATTTGTCAGATTCCAAACGGGCACAAGACTTTCTTGGGCCAAAAACTGAAATATTATTATCTTCCAGAAGATCTACAAGGCCTGCCTGCAACGGGCTTGCAGTAGTAACAAGAACTAGATCAATTGTTTTCTTCTCACAAAAATCCTTGATATTTTCAATATCCTTTAAGCTTCCAATCCTATAGCCATCGGCTATCTTTAATATACCGGGATTTTTGGTATCCAGATAAGCATAAACCTTTATCTGTTTATTACTCTTGATGTTTTCAATAGTAATTTGCTCCTTAGCCCAGCTACCTACTACTAAAACATTACTAATTTTATTTTTTTGATTTATTCTTTTTTTATTCATGTTCTAATTTATTTATTCTTCACGGCGTTCCATCCGGTCATTTTCATCCGGAACCAGTGAGATAGTTTCATCATAATCAGATAATAATTTCTCTATACCAATTGCCTTGTATTCATCAGAATCTCCATTCAAGTTCAGCTGCAAATTGCAACTCTCACAATCATTATCACAAAATATTGTTTTATAATGATCGGGTTCCCGATAGGTGGTAATTACTCCTTCGTAATTTCTTAAGATAACCTTATGGGTAGACCAGGAAAGAACATAATTGGGCATAATAGGTATTTTCCCTCCTCCGCCCGGTGCATCAATTACATAACTGGGAACTGCAAAACCACTGGTATGGCCGATTAATGACTCAATAATTTCCATACCTTTGCCCACCGGTGTCCTGAAATGAGAAAGTCCTTCTGATAAATCACATTGATACAAATAATAGGGTCTAACTCGATTCTCCACTAATTTATGTACCAATCTTTTCATAATCCTGGGACAATCATTCACTCTGGCAAGTAAAACTGACTGATTGCCCAAGGGTATTCCGGCATCAGCTAATTTTCTTAAAGCTTCCCGCGAATCTTTTGTTATCTCTCTTGGATGATTAAAATGAGTATTTAACCAGATTGGATGATGTTTTTTCAACATATCAACCAGCTCCTGGGTAATTCGGAAAGGCAATACTGCTGGAACCCTTGTTCCTATCCTGATAACTTCAACATGGGGTATTTTCTTTAATTCAGATAATATCCAATCCAGATAATCATCAGAAAGCATCAAGGGGTCTCCACCGGATAATAAAACATCACGGATTTTACTATTATTCTTAATATATTCAAGTCCCACTTTTATTTCTTCCCTGCCCGGGATAGAATCAACATCCCCAACTCTTCTCTTCCTGGTACAATGTCGGCAATACATTGAACAGGTATTACTGACTAAAAATAATACTCTGTCAGGATAACGATGGGTAATATTGGGAACCGGACTATCTTTATCTTCATCTAAAGGATCTGCCATATCACAGTTAGTTTTAGTCATTTCCTCACCTCGGGGAAATGACTGCAAGAAAATAGGGTCATACTGGTAATTTTCTACATCAATAAGAGATAGATAGTAAGGTGTGATAGAAAGAGGGAATTTTGCTATCACCTTTCCCAGTAATTCTTTCTCTCTTTTTTTAAACTTTATTCCGGTCAGCTTTTCAAATGTGCCTATATCTTTAATACTATGTTTTAGCTGCCAGTGATAATCTTTCCATTTCGATTGCTTTTTATAATTTTCAAATTCATCTTTGCTTTTTTGGTCTGCGATTATAGTGGTTTCCATTTGAAGCTCCTTTCTATTATAAGGAAATACAACTGAGTCAATTGATACGGTAAATCAGAACAAGTTTGATTTTTTTACTATATTTACTATATAAATAAAATAAATAAATATATTCCCTATTAAAATATATATGATTATTATCATATCTAATATATAGTACTATAAATATTTTGTCAAGTTGTTGAGGTCTTAATATAATCAATAATATTACAATAAGAAGCTAATATTATTGATTATCTCTTTTTATATTGACTTTACCATTACGGGTGATAATAATAGTTAAATATATTATTAATTATATTATATTTAGTATTCTAATATATTGCTCTATTTATTTTATAAATTATATGAAGTATAAAAACGTTTTTAAATTATTTTAAGGTTATAAGCAAATAGCGCACCCGCATAGCGGGTTGCTTTAAAAAGCTTTTTAAAGAGGTTTGGCTTTTTCTTAGCAATCCCACTTCCCCATTGAACATCCGGTAAAAAATTGTCATATAGCTTATCTTCGTCTTTTCATGGTTAAATAAAAAAAGAGAAAAACCGGATAATATTATTGCTTATCTAAAAATAGAAAGAAGACTTTTAATGATAAAAGAATAAGCCACCCTTTTGGGGTGGCTTATTCTTTTAGTTAGGAGGTCTAAAAATGAAAAAGTTATTTGTTGGTTGGTTGGTTTGCTTTTTTCAATTTTCAAACTTCTAATATTGTAACATGAAAAAATATGTTGTCAATACTTTTCAAACAAAAAAACTGAAAAATATTTTTGATTTTTTTATCTAAATTGTTTATGATAAAGAGGTAAACATATGTTTGCTATCTAATAAACATGTCATTTAACTAATAAATTTTTATATTCATATCCTAGATACTTTTTAATATACTATAAAATTCCATTAACCATATTTGAGGTAAATATTTGAAAGAAAAAATAAAAATGGAACAACTGGAATATTTTGGTATTCCTGCTTATATTATCAGAATCTGGAAAAAGCATTACTCTGACACCCTCTTGCCTGTTCAGGAAAAGGCAGTACGTCAGTTTAATATTCTGCAAGATAATCATGCCCGGGCATCTTATGCTCAATACCAGGGTATAGCCGGTGCTCTCCTGGTTATTTCTCCCAGTTCTTCTGGTAAAACCCTGGTGGGTGAGATGGCTGCCATACAGGAAATCAGCTTACGTAAAAAAGTTATTTTTCTGGTTCCACTACGTATTCTGGCTGAAGAAAAATACAAACACTTTCTTCACCTATATCAGCCAATCGGCTTAAAAGTTAAGGTATCTTCCAGCGACCATCGCTATGATGACCAGGATATTATTAACGGCAATTTTCATATTGCAGTTATTGTTTATGAAAAATTTTATTACCTCCAATTGCAATATCCGCAATTTCTGGAGAATGTTTCCCTACTTATTGCGGACGAAATCCAGTTGATTAATGACGCACAACGTGGGCCCCGCCTAGAAAATAGTGTCAATTATCTCAGAGCTAAACACCCCGATATCCGTATGATTGCCCTTTCCGCATTAACAGAAAATGTACATAATTTAGCAGTATGGCTAAAGGCCTCGGTACTTTTTTCTGCCCATAGGCCGGTAGAACTACGCAAGGGTATTATCCGTAACGGTATTTTTAAATATATAGAACATAATACCAGAATAAGAGGGAAGGAAGTCTTTTTTAATAAAAATGAAGTTCAGGAATGTAATCTTGCCAGCTACTTAAATGCTACACTCAAATATTTAGTTGGCCGTAATGAAACTAATCTTATCTTCTTTCCTACCAGGAGAGAAGCCAGGTTATGGAGTAACTGGTTAGCCAATCAAATTAATTTACCTCCTGCCCAAACAGCTATTAATAAACTTCGTAGCATAGAGGATTCCAGCTCACGGGAAGAGTTGCTATTTCTTCTGCAAAAGAGTATTGCCTATCATTGTGCTGATCTCTCCAGACAGGAACGTCGTCTTCTTGAAGAAGCGGTTTGCCGCAGGGAAATCAAAATAATCTGTGCCACCGATACCCTTTCTATGGGAATTAATTTACCTGTTAATAATGTGATTTTAACCGGACAGAAAGTTATCTCTGAAAAAAACAACAAATTTTTATTAACATCCTACCAGAAAAGATCTTTGACCATTTCTGAAGTTGAAAATATGGGAGGCAGAGCCGGCAGACTCAGTCAACAAAATAATTTTGGTAGAATAATTTTTTTAGCTCCTTCGCTTATCGAGCTGACTGCATATCAGAAATTATATTTTAACCACCCCGTACAGACAGTAAATTCAACATCACAATATTGTTATCCGGCTCTTCAGGAAAATTCTTTCCACGCTCGGGAGAATTTTATTGATAAACATGACATAGACCAAGAAGCTATTGCTACTGTTTCTACTATTTTACCTACTCGTTCGGCCATTTCCGAGAAAAAGCTGGTTAAGGTCGAATATGATGCATTGACTTTTTTTCTGCATATGATTGCTCAAAATTATCATTCTATCGGTGATATCAATGCTATCAACCAAAATGCAGGAGGAAACACAGAAAGGCAATTCTGGCATCATAAATTTTATCAGAAAATAAACAAAACGGAAATTTTAAAACAATTAGAAAAAGAAGAGCTTATTAAGCATGATAACGATAATTTTTACTATATTACTGATATGGGCTCATTAATCGTGTCAAGAGGTATTTGCTTTAATACCTATATCCATTTCCAAAAATGGTTTAGTAGTTGTCATAAAAATGATATCAGTGAGCTGGAAATCCTTTTTTTGATTGCCAACAGCAGTGACGGAGAAAATTTCTTTATTCCTTCGCCCGGAAACAGAAAATTAAAAAATAAAAAACCCTTAACAGACAAATGGAAGGAATACCTACGTATGCAAATGTTAAGCCTGGTCTTTGAACTGGGAGAAGATAACAAACCTATCTTCCAAATTAGTCTCGATACATATTCAAATCAGGAAACGAATATAAATAGAAAAAATGACCTGAAAAAAATCCTGGCAATTAAAAAAACTCTGCTAATGTTTGACTGGATTAATGGTAGGGAATTAAGAGAGATTGAAGAAGATTACGGTATATTAAACGGAGCTATTCAGAAAATTGGAGAAGGATTTTCCTGGCTGGTGGATACCCTGGCAGCAATAGCAAGAAAAATAGGCTGGAGAGAATATAGAGCAGCAGACCTGAACAAAATTAACCAACTCTCGGAAAGATTAATAACCGGAATTGAACCTGATGGTCTTGCTCTGGCAAGGCTACAAATTCCTGATTTAACCAGAGCTTATATTCAAAAAATGGTTCAGGAAGGATATGATAATAAACAATGTTTGGAAGAATTAGATGAAAAGCAATTAAGTCATCTTCTTCCCAAACGATTGATTCAGAAAATCAAAAAACACCTTCGGCCAGATAAATCAGATAAAGCTGAAATTCTTTCGAGTGATAATAAAGAGAGGGTTAAACACAACTTAATAGGACTATCTGACAGTAAACTAGAAGAATTCAGACCCGTTCTTATTATTAATCAAGATAGACCGGATAGAATTTTCTTTTTACAGGAAACAATAGCAGTAAACCGAACAAATTTTCAACTTATTTTACTTCTGGTAAGAAATAAGGGAAAGATGATTTCTTATGATTATATCATCAATACTTTATGGCCGGATGATGAGGATGCTACTTATCATCGTCTCTGGTATCACCTGGGAAAATTAAGAAACAATATGCAGAAAATTATCCTGGAAAAGAAATTATCAAATTTACCAGATAAATATATTAGGGAAAAAATATTAAAAGTGTTCCCCGGGAGAGGATTATTGCTTGATGTAAATGTGGCCGTAGAGATAGAAAAATAAATAATTTTTTGCATTTTTAGATAAGAGTCAATACAATGATTATTAATCATTATTGCTTAAACAAGACACAAATATATGCTAAGTTAGATTCTAAGATAGAACATATAACTTTAATAATTTTTCTACCTTCTCAAAGTCAGTTTGGAGGATTTTAAGGCACATGGAACCGGATACATTAAAAAAGCAGCTCAATCAACGGACAACCAGGGGAATAGTTGTTGCTAGTATCTCATTAATAGGTAATATACTATTATCAGCTATTAAATTCTGGGTAGCTTTACAAATTTCCTCTGTTGCAATTCTGGCAGATGCCTGGCATACCCTGAGTGATTCACTAACTTCAATCGTGGTACTGGTAGGTATTAAAATGGCTGCCAAGCAACCGGATAAAGAACATCCCTTCGGTCATGGTAGGATGGAAGTGATTTCTTCTCTGATAATTGCTATTATTCTATCACTGGTAGCATTTAATTTTATAATAGAGTCTTTTTCCAGGTTGATACAACAACAATCTGTTCGTTACAGTCAAACAGTTTTAATTATTTTTATTGTTTCACTTCTTATTAAAGAAGTGATGGCTCAGATATCCATACGTAATGGTAAGAAAATAGAGTCTGATTCTCTTATTGCTGACGGGTGGCATCATCGAAGCGATGCACTTACTAACCTTATGATTATTGTAGGTATTTTCGTCAATCCTTATTTCTGGTGGATAGATGGGGTAATGGGAATTATTATTTCCATCATAATTGCTCGGATTGCTTACAATCTTTTAAAGGATACAGCAAGTACCCTGATCGGTGAAAAACCGGAGGAATCTTTTATTAAAAAACTAGAAGATATTGTAAATAAAAACAGCTCTTACGATGTTCGATTACACCATATCCATTTGCATAAATACGGTAATCACCGGGAACTAACCTTTCATATTGTTCTTCCGGGAAACATGAAACTTGAACAGGCTCATCAAATTGCAACTAAACTGGAAGAAATAATAAATAC
>CAZAJW010000148.1:0-4153 GCA_964485485.1 uncultured Atribacterota bacterium
GATACTGTACATGCCGGCAATATCGGCATCTCTGTTTTTGATGTCTTACCTGAAATTAAACCGGAAACACTGGTATTGTTGGAAATTTCCAGCTGGCAATTGGAAGGTATTCAACAAATGCATTTTAAGCCGCATGTGGCAGTTTTAACCAATATTTTGCCTGACCATCTGGACCGATATGATAGCTTTGATGATTATACCTGTTCGGAAAAATCAATCTGCAGAAATCTGGATAAATCAGATTATCTGGTTACCAATTATGATAACCCTGTTACAGAAAAACTTATTCATGAAGCATCTGCTGAAATTTTATGGTTCAGTACAAAGAAAATGGTTTCACGAGGGAGTTATCTGAAAGACGCTCGACTGTTCTTTCGGTTTAGAAATAAGCCGATAGAGTTTGGTAGGGTCGATGATATACCCATTCCGGGAGAACACAATATCAGCAATGTCCTGGCTGCTGCCAATGTTGCTTATATCATGAATCTTCCATCAGATAAGATCAATAAGGGCATCCAAACATTTACCGGTATTTCTGACCGACTGGAGAAAATCCGGACATTGAATAATATTAATTTTTATAATGATACCTGTGCAACGACTCCAGAGGCCACAATTGCAGCAATCCAGTCTTTCCCTGGTAAGCCAATTATTCTGATTCTGGGGGGGAAAGACAAAAAATTAAAATATAGCCATCTGTGTCGAGCCATCAAAAACAGTAATAATATTGACCAGCTTGTTGTGCTCAGGCATCCGGAATATGATGCATCGGAATTGATATTAAAATATCTGCATGAACTTGGTTTAGCAAATAAATTACGGACCTGTAATTCTTTGTCTGATGCAGTCCGGATAGCTTATCAAAAAGCTGTACCGGAAACTAATATTCTTCTATCCCCTTCTGCCACCAGTTTTGGTATGTTTCAAAATGAATTTGATAGGGGCAATTCATTTCGGCAGGTAGTTGAAAAACTCTCCTAAATTTTTTAATCACTGTTAAGATGGTCACGAACAATGATTTTCTTCTTGCGTACCCATTTGAATCCTTCTTCCGGTGTAATCGTCAGTACTTCTACCGGTCCCCCTACACCCGGCAAGTCACCGGGATTCGCTTTTATGCCATCTGAAAATCTCTGAATAGCTGAAGTCGTCTCAATCATTAAGGTGCAGAAATCTATGGCATCCTGAAGAGTCATCGTTCCCCATTGGATAACATATTCCAGGCTGCGCAACTGCTTTCCAATTATATCCTTATCTGCTTGCTTGCTTGCCTGCTCCACAAAAGGCAAATTACCAATCCTTCCGTCAAATCCCAGCACTATCCGGGAAACAACATCTGTCTGACCAATCCAGCTTGCTCCGTATTCACGTCCTCTTTCTTTGCTGTCTCTGTTTTTCTTTTTATCTCCGGGAATATGGCAAGTAAATACCTGGTGAGAGCCATCCTGGTTCACTCCGGCAATAACAAAACTGACCGGGTCAATTCTACCAATTCCGCTTCTGACCGTTCCCTGGGGGTCTTTATAGTGAAAATCAATATAGTAATCCTTTTTTGATATCTTCAGTATTTCACATTTTTTCATAAGTAAATCCTTTTCGATCCGCTGCTTTGCCTGCTCTAATTGTTTTTCCCATTCATATTTTTCATTAAATAATCGGACAAGCTGATCTGCTGTTTTCTCTACAGAATACCTCTCTAATTGATTGTTTTTGATAAATTCTTTAATATAGCTGCTTATGCTTTTTAGAACGCCATTGTCAGGCAGGAAAGCCAGACCGGTTACTGCTATACCCATTCTCTGGTTTAATTTAAAAAGCTTTGATGCATTATCACTGCCTATTCTAGCCATCCCCTTTCGGTTGCGGTAGGATTGACGGCTATCTGCTGCCAATACAATTCCCTCGGGAATGGTTGTATTAATTGCTAAAGACATTTTCGCCTCCTATAATTCTTATTTTTTTACATTCATTATAATTTTTTATGATTTTCTTATTCTATTAATAAAAAGAGCACCCGTAAATCCACCCATTATACCCAGCAAGCCAAAATAAAGTGCAAAGAAAAAAATGTTCCCCCTGATGATAATCCCGGCATATCGTCCAACCTGGCTTCCTAAAATATTCAACAAATACCTATGCCATTCGTTGTCCGGGTATAATAAAAATATTCGACAAAATACTCCTCCCATAATTGATCCTATAAAAGCGACTACCATGGCCAGATTTTTCTTGCGAACTATCATTCCTATTAAAATTCCGGATAATAAGGGGCCTAATACAGGCAATGTTCCGATTATTGCATTTATAAAAATAGAAACCAAAAAAGGAATAGTTAACATCTTTTATTTCTTTCAAGTATAATAATTTGTTGTCTATCTCCTGCTATGGTGATATTTTATTGAAAAAAGCCAACTCAACCCGATTAATATAACTGATGTTGTTAGAATTGCTAAAATTCCTAGCATTAAGGCATCCTGCCAGAAATTCAGAGGATACATCATCACCAGGTGATCTGTCCTGGGATCAAGTATCCAGGGAGAACTCTGGGGATCACCGAAAACCAGATAATGAAATTGGATAAAAAGTTGATGAAAACCAAAAAAAGCACCCACTCCCAGGGTAATCAGTAATCCAATAGTCAGGATACTGCCATTTTTTAATCCTTTCCAGAAATAAATAAGCTTTTTCCTCTTTCTGAAAATTATATTGATTAGCAAATAGAACAAAAAATAAGCCAGGGAAATAAGCTGTATCTTATAAACATACTGAAATATTTCTTTTACATCTTCTAAATGAACTATTTCGTGGTCATGAAACAAATACATTTGATTATTGTTTTTTTCCACAACAAGCTGAGCGCTTTCAACTTTTCCGTTAAAAAACTGGATTAAATGACGGGTAATTATTCCCAATTGCCGGCTGTCGAATCCGGTCACTTCGCTGATGTTATATTTCTCATATTCGTACTCATAAAATGGCAGACATTGGACTTCTACTCTTACAACCGTAGAAATTAATAAAACAGGAATTGAGAGAATAAAAATCCACCACAATAAAATGCGTATTATTTTCAAATATTTCCCCTTATACTATTCTTCTTTAGAGATTAGAAAATTGAATTAATCATTCAAGAAACAATAATCTCTGATAGGCTTCTTTTCGGAACGTGGTGAACCTGATTTTCATCACGCCAATATTTGGTACTTCCGTTTTTGTCTAAATCATCAATTTGAACCTTCTCCACAGGATAACCCAGAGCTAATACATATAATATCTCATATTGTGAGGGTATATTTAGAAGTTCCCTTAATTTCCCCCGGGAAACTGAACCGAACATACAGCCACCCAATCCTTTTTCGGTAGCTCCAAGTAAAATACTCTGTGCTACAATTCCCGGATCAACGCCAAACTTTTCATAAACATTTTTATCACCTAGAATAACAATGTATGCAGAAGGTCTTTCACCTTCCGCCGGTCCATTCCAATCTTTTAGAGCAGCAGCCCAGGCGAGTGTGCTGAAAATAAGTTCGTTTTTAGCTTTTTCATAGGATAAATAATACTTAAGAGGTTGTCGGTTAGCTGCAGAAGGTGATAATCTTGCTAAATCAACCAGTTCCAGCAATTGATCCTCGGTTATTTGTTTGCTCTCATCAAATCGACGATAACTTCTGTTTTTTAAAATTAAATCCTTTAACATAATTTCCCCCTTCCCCTGATATCACATTTATTCTAATACTATTAATTACTTTAACTAGCAATTTTATTATTTTTGCCATAAAATGTAAAAATTATATGTTCAGATATCCGTCTTTAAACAAAAAAGCTACCAATGCAATAATAGCTAAATATATTATAAATTGATTACCCATGATTATCCTCCTTTGTTATGGACAAATATGGTTTATCTTTTCGAATCATAATAAGTATTAACCCGGCAGCAATCATCAGTACAGACATCACCTGGGCTAAATTCATGAAACCTAGATATTTTGCTTCCGAAATAGGTGATGGCTGTCTTATATTTTCGATAAAAAACCGGATAATTCCATAACCAATAAAATAGACACTTAATGTTAATCCGTTAAACCATTTCTTCTTGCGCAAATACCACAAAATAACAAACAGAACTACCCCTTCAAATAAAGCCTCATAT
>CAZAJW010000149.1:0-3179 GCA_964485485.1 uncultured Atribacterota bacterium
AATGATAATAATGTTATAGGGCCATATTTAATACTAAATTCATTAGCTACCCCACTGCCATTTCTACCATGGTAGAAATCTAACCATTTTAATTTTGGCCTACCTTCTGATATGGAAATGTCACCTGGCCCACCATGATTGATATAATTCACTCCCTTTTCAAAATCTGCTACATTTAGTTCGGCCTGTGATGCTCCACCTCCATTAAATCCAAGCATTAACATAGCTATGGTTACAATAATATCTCCTTCAACAACACAGGGAATTCCTTCTTCTGTAAGCAGTATAGCCCCAAGTGTCATAGAATAAGCTATTTTCTCTTCAATGCTGCCAGGATAACCTTTATACTGAAACGCCAAAGCGCTTAGGTCATATTCCTTGACCAATTTTTTCATCCCTACCGCAACTTTCAAACTCCAGGTTAAATCTTTTTTTCCAATCCTTTTCTCTATTAAAAATTTATTTTCAATTCTCTTATATTCATTTTCAATCTCTTTTTCAGTGACTTTTTCAACAAATCTCCTTAAATCACCTATCTCCAGGATCTCAATATTAACACCAAACTTATATATCAATTGTGTTTCATCAACATATAAGTCACACATCCCTTTATAATAATTACCAATTAACCCAATATTTGTTTGCCGAAGCATTTTTAGAATATTTATGGCTTCAAAAATGTCAACAAGTTTAAGCCATATATCTTCATTAAATAATCTACCGGCAAAAGGGAAAAACTTCCTTCCCATTCTTTTAAGAACTGCACTTATTTCTCCCGCATTTGAAAATGGGTTTTTAGGTAGTGTATATTCTGAATTAGATTTTTCATCAAATGAATCTATGGGTTGCAGATGTAAGGTAATTATCGGTATATTCAGTCTGCGGATACATGGGATTATATTTCCGGACATACCATAGGACCCAGCATGTATTACAACTACGTCAACATCTTTAGTAAAAAAATAGATTTCCGAGTCTCTTGCTTTTTTTACACTATCAACTATCCCAGCATTAAATACTTTCCCAAACTTCTGTAATTTTTTTTCTACAAAATCGGCATATTTTTCAATCTCATCTTTTATTTTTGGCATCTGAGACCAGTAGATTGCATTTGCAGTTGTAAACATTCCAATATTTAAATCCATTTTTAATCCTTATTATTTTTTTTCACTGAAAAAAACAGCTAGTAATAAAATTATACCAGTAAGTATATCTTGAATTGCCTGGGGTTGATCTATTAATACGAGTCCATTTCTTATGACCATTAAAAAAATTATTGCCAATAATGATCCTAGGGCTCCTCCTTTACCGCCGACACCGCCCCTTATTCTACATCCTCCCAAAACGCAAGCGGCTATTGTTATTAAAGGATAGGGCTTTCCATAGCTAGCTAATGCAGAAAGAGTTTTAGAAGCTAAAAAAATACCAGCCAGAGCTGCTAAAGAGCTTGTTGCTGTAAAAAGGAGTATCTTTATTCTTCCAGCTTTTATACCAGCCAATTTTGCTGCTTCTTCATTAGCTCCAACCGCATAAACATATCTCCCAAAAACAGTTCTCTTAAGAAGTAGATATGAAACTAAATATAAAAATAATAATATTACTAAAGTGTAAGGTATAAAACCAAAAATGGTTCCAGAACCAATAGCAATAAAAAAAGGTGCATTAAGGCTTATTGGCAATGAATTTGATATAAGCAAAGCTAGACCAATTACAATAGACAACATTGCTATTGTTGTAATTAATGCATTTATTTTGGTCTTTGTTACTAATAATCCATTTATAAAACCAATTACAGCTCCTGCTGTTAGCGTCAGAATAATAACTAGAATGGATTTCCACACATCAGTGATTTCAAACAAGTTAATCATCTTAGCTAGTAGCACACTTGAAAAACCTACTACAGAACCCACTGAAATATCAAAATCACCTGCTATTAGTAAAAATGTTTGCCCTATACAAACAATACCAATAGTAGATATTGAAATCATTAAGATCTTTAAAGTTCCCAAAGATAAAAAGAATTCGCTTCCAATGCTAAAAATGATCGAAACCACTATTAGCAATCCAAAAATAAAGACAGAATTAATATTCTTTTTAAAAATGTTTATACTATTTTTTCTAGCTATTGTTTTCAAGCTGAAAACCTTTCTTTAAATTGGGTATTTGTTTTAAAAACAAATACCCAATTTTTTATCGAATATTAGAGACGTTCTTGGCTATTCTCCTTCATAAAAGGGTGATAATTCTTTATAATTATCTACAGTCAAAATCGTTCCCCCAACAAATGTTAGTTCTGGCATTGGTACACCATTCACCAGATAATTATAAAGTATTTCTGCTGCTTGATAGCCCTCCAAGTCTGGTCTTAAACCAACAGTTATAAAGCTGTCATTCCCCTTATCAAATTCTTCCAAAGCTAAACTATATCCACCAAGGCCACATGCAAGATAATTTGTTGGTTCTATTCCTAAAGATTCAAATGCTCTAATAGCTGCAATAGCAGCATCATCATTAGGACCTGTGGCGATCCAATGAGTTGCGTCTGGATTTAGACTAACAGTTGATGTAACTGCTGGTAAGGCGTTATCAATATAGGTATCTTCTGTCTCAACAAAAATAATATCTTCTGCTTCTAAGGGTGTATTATCCAATAATCCTTGAGTGAATCCTTCAGTTCTTTCCATCCAAACAGGAACTTTTTCGCCAGATGCATTTGCAACCTTGACTACATTTCCATCATCAAAGAAACCCCTTTCTTTGGCTAATTCTGATAAGGCCTCGCCTCCTAAAATACCAACTTCCCTTGTAGGCATACCTATATGTGGAACAGGATTGTCGTAATGATCTATAATGGGATCGTCTATTGTCATTACAGGGATTCCAGCATCTTCACATTTTTTGGTTATAGCTGGACCTATTTGTGGAGAAGGAGGCACAACCATAAGTGCATCTACACCCTGAAGAATTAATTGATCTACCAATTCAAGAAATCTTTCTTCTTCCAACTTTGCATCAGCTGCAATGTATTCTATACCCATTTCATCACAGAATTTTTCTATGCCCGCTGATTCAATAACAAACCAATTGCTCTCTAATCTTTTACAGACATAACCAAAAGTAAGATCTAGGGCTTCTTCCGCTTCTTCAACCTCTTCAGCTACTTCTTCTTCCGCTTCTTC
>CAZAJW010000150.1:0-10162 GCA_964485485.1 uncultured Atribacterota bacterium
TGCTCTGAGCTCATCCCCAATACCATGACAGGCATCATTGAAGGATCAAACTTAAAGACCGTAGGGTCACTGGCACCGTCAGGTAGTACACCTTTTACCTGATCAATCTTTTCTCTTATTTCCAGGTTAGCTATATCCATATTAGTACCCCATTGGAAAGATAAAAGCACCGTGGAGCTACCTTCCTGGGAAAAAGAATTCAGGGTATCAATTCGATGAATCGTACTAACTGCTTCTTCTAATGGAATAGTAATCAGTGTCTCTATTTCTTCCGGAGCAACTCCCGGATAAGACACCATAACTGCAGAAATGGGAAAAGACATATCTGGCAGCAAATCAAGTCCTAACCCCTGATAAGAAACAATGCCGATAACAATCAAAGCAATAAAAAGCATTAAAACTGTTACCGGCCGATTGACTGAAAATTTGGGCAGGTTCATTCTGTAACCTCCCTATTGGTTACTCTGACCTGGTCTCCTTCTTCCAAATCAATATTACCCAATATTACAACAACTTCATTTTCCTGTAGTCCTTCTACCAATTCCACTTGATTATCCTGTATCATCCCGGTAACTATGGCTCTTCTTTCTATCCTATTCCTATCATTATTCAATACAAAAACATATAATCCATCAGTTTTTCTGGTTAAAGCAGTAGAAGGTATAATTAGTGCATTTGCTTTATTTTCAATCACAATATTCGCTCTGGCAAATACACCGGGAGGAATATCGACATGAGGTTCGATAATTTTAATTTTTATTTCCATTGATTTACTAGTAGGGTCAACCATTACACCTCTACTAGTTACTTCTCCATAAAACTTTTCTTGAGGATAAGCATCAATAAGAATTTCAGCTTCCTGCCCAATCTGGATAGAAGCAATATCTTTTTCTGATATTCCAGCTTTGATATATAATTCACTGACATCCAGAATCGATAATAATGGCACAGCAGATGCTACCAATTCTCCTGTTTTAACTGAAATAGAAATTACTTTTCCATTTATAGGAGCTTTAACAATCGAATTATTTAACTGGGATTGAGCTATTTCCAGTGCAGATTGGGCTTGTCTAACTTGTGCTTCAACTGCTCTAATATCCGGCTGAGAAGCTCCTTCTATCACCAGTTTATAGCTCTCATTAGCCGACTGATATTGTGCCTCGGCAATTTCATATTGTCCTTTAGCCTGCTCATATTGTTGCTCTGAGACTGCACCTTCTGAAAATAATTTTTCCATACGTAGGTAGTTTTCCTCTGCACTATCCAGGTTTATCTTTGCCTGGCGCATAGCTGCCTCTGCCTGGCTTATTTCCTGAGGCCTGGCTCCGGCTTGGACTTTTTCCAAAGATGCCTGGGCAGAATCAAGTGTTGCTTTCGCTTGTGCTACCTGTAATCGAATCTGTTCATCATCCATCCGCACCAAGATATCGTCTTTTTTTACATCATCACCTTCCTGAACCAATAACTCTTTTGCTTGTCCAACAGTTTTAGCATACACTCTAACAGTTTCCTTGGGTTCAACCAGGCCTGAAACAGTTAGGAATGACCTAATATTCCCTCGTTGCACCTTAGCTACCTGTACAGGAACCACTCTCTCCTGCTGAACCTGAGCTGTATCATTATCTTCTTGTTGTTTTTCTTGATATACACGACTGGCCACCCGAAAAGCAAGTAAACCAATGACTATTATTATTATTAAATAAAAAATTCTGCGCCTGGTAACTTTCATCTACATGTTTCCTCTCCAAAGACATAAATTTACTAAAATAGTAAAAACTCAATTCTGCTAAATTGTAAAGATAATAATCATATCCTTAATTAACTATTATTATTTACCATATTCCCATTGCTTTAATTAAAGCAGCATAGTTTGTATTATAATCATAAAGGGCATTCAAATGATTAGTTTCTGCTTCTATTAAAGCACTTTGGGCATCGATTACTTCAGTGTTAGTAGCAATCCCTTCATTATACTTAACCTGAGCAATTCGAAAACTTTCCGTTGAATCCTCGATTCCCTGTTCTGCCACCGTGATTAATTTTTCTGCTTCTTTCATATTTAGATAAGCAGAGCGGATTTCTAATTCTATCAATTGCTCGACTTGTTTTCTACTTTGGTCTACCTGGGTAAGGTTTATTTCTGCCTGTCTGATTTTAGCATCATTTACTCCACCATCAAAAATCGGAACTTCTCCCATTACAGCGACCTGCCATCCGGTTAATCCAGACTCCAAATTCATTACTATCTGAGGTTTTTTGCTACTTTCTGCTATATCTACCATTCCTTTCATGATGATTTTCTGTTGCCCCACATTTTTGATTTCAGGCCGGTGCTTGGTAGCTGCTTCCATTGCCTCACTAAAGGTAATTTCACAAGGCTCATAGGAAAGATTATTCTGTAGGTTAATTATAGTATCCAAATCAATTCCCATAATGGAATTCAGGTTATAGACCGCTAATTCATAGCCATTTTCTGCCTTGATTAAATTATGTTCCAGATTGGAAAGCTGAGATTTAATCCGGTTTAGGTCAATTGGCGCTATCATTCCTTCCTCTAATAGAGCCTGAGAATTTTCCATATGAGCGTTAATTTGAGTTAATGCCTGCTCGCTTACCCTAACAAGTCCTTCGGATTGCAGTACTCTATAATAAGCCTGGGTTACTTGATAGATAACTTCTTGTTTTTTTTGTTCCAGCTCATTAAAAGCAATCGATTGATTTGCCTCAGCTTGTTCTATAAAAGATTCAAGTTTTCCTCCGCTATATAAAATCTTAGAAATGCTTACTGAAATCTGGGGGATTCCCTGTCCGGTTGAAAAAAGATAGCTAAAATCACCTTCTATTATACTTTCCGGATCAGGAGCCTCGTTCATTCTAATATAGCCTGCTTTTAGCTTAACATTTGTCTTTTTGGCTCCTTTTGCCTCATCAGATTGTGCTGCTTTTACCTCAACTGAGCTTTGTGATACCTGATAACCCAAATTCTTTTCCAGTGCAATTTCAATACACCTATCCAAATTCAAATCCAGCCTCTGAGATGCTAAGGTGCTAACCGAAAATAGTAAAACCAATATTATTGTCAATCCTGTGCATAAAAATAAAAAAATTCCTTTATTTTCCTTAACAGCTTTTAGTTTTTTCATATCCAGACCTCCTTTTTAAATCCTTATACTCCCAGGTAAAATCAAAAATATTATTTATCTTGATTTTAACGATTTTCTTTTTCTTCTTTTTTCATTTTTTTCCATACTAATAATGCTTCTTCGGGAGTATTAACGCTAACATCTCCAAAAACATGGGGATGCCTACGAATAAATTTTTCCCTGGCACCATCCAATACCTGCTGATAATCAAATAAGCCGGCTTCATGCGCTATTTGGATTTCCATTAAAATATCCATCAATAAATCCCCTAACTCCTCACAGAGGTTCGGATAATCCTCATTCTCTACTGCCTCTTGAACTTCCTGCGCTTCTTCAATAATATTGGGAACCATGGAATTTAGAGTCTGTTTCTTATCCCACAAGCAACCTTGCGGACCTCTTAATTTATCAACAATAGAAATTAGTTCTGAAAATAATTCGCTTTCTTTTTCATGCATTTAAAAATAAAAACTCCCTTTCTTAAAATTTTGATGTGATTCTTATATTAACTATTATTATATATTATATTATTAATTACATTTATTATATTATTAAAAAATAAAAAGTGTTTTAAGAAAATCTAAAATTTTTATAAAATTAAAAATCGCACCCGCAGAGCGCTTGGATTCAAAAACTTCTAAAAGAGGTATAACTGTTTATCACTTTTTCTTTCAATGCTTTATTTAACCATAAAAACCACCTTTTAAGACGGTGGTAATGGTTAAATAAAACTGTTTGTTTTCATAACAACAAATCCTTCATGATTAGGTCCGGACATAACGACCAACTGTTGCTAGGGATCGATACCTAATTCCTTTCTCAATTTTGCAGGAATTACGATTTGCCCTCTTTTTCCAACGGTTACAGTGGTAAAGTATAAATCTGAATTATTGGCCATAATAACAGCTCCTCAAGGTAGAAATGAATAATATTTCATACTTTTCATACTTTTCATACCTATTGTTTTCGAAGTAATTATATCACCAATGTCAATTGTTTCAGCCAAGTAGCTTATCTAAAAAACGGCGACTTTGATATAAAATACTATTAGATTTACTATTACCATTAGTAGATTCTGACAACAGCTTCAATTCATAATGAGAACCTCTCTTGTAATTCCTGATTAAAGAATTATTATAATTAATCTCTTTGAGTTTTCTCTTCAGTGGAGAACCGGATTCATATCTTAAGAGAAAATATTGAGGTGTTATCCGAACCTGCAGAACACCCTGGTTTTTTAATTTTAATTTTATATCAACAACAGAAATCAGATTTCCTACTTCCTGCGGATATGGACCATAAATATCCTTTAATTCTCTGCTGATATCATAAAGCTCAGCTATTGTTTTTACCTGGCTTAATTTCTGATAATAGGCTACTCTATTTTTTGAATCTGAAATATAATATACAGGAATATAGCTATCCAGTTTAACATCTATCTCCGGCTCTTTTTTATATTCCCTTATTTCCCCGGTCTCTAGTAGCTTTAACTCATCAATGCTATTCTCCAGGAGTTGACAATAAAAATTAAAACCAACTTCACTGACAAACCCATGTTGTTCCTTGCCCAATAGATTACCTGCCCCTCTAATTTCCAGGTCACGCATTGCCAGCCGAAAACCTAAACCTAAATCACTAAATTCCCTAATTGCTTGTAGGCGCTTTTTGGCATTATCAGTTAAAATATCTTTGGAAGGATAAAGTAAATAGGCATATGCCCTTCTATCTGCACGTCCCACACGACCGCGAAGCTGATAAAGCTGAGCCAAACCAAATTTATGAGCTTCATCAATAATGATAGTATTTACATTAGGGATGTCCAAACCAATTTCAATAATGGTGGTACAAACTAGAATATCATATTTTCGATTAAAAAAATCAATCATTATATTTTCTAACTCTTCTTCCGGCATTTGACCGTGAGCAGTAACAATACTGGCTTCCGGTACAATTTGGCTTAACTGATAAGCAGCTTCATCAATATCTTCAACGCGATTGTGGACATAATAAACCTGTCCACCTCTTTCTATCTCTCGTCTTATTGCTTCTTGAATAGTCCCTACTTTCTTTTCTTTCAAATAGGTAACGATAGGTAAACGAAGTTCTGGTGGTGTATTCATGAGACTCATTTCTCTTACTCCAATCAAAGAAAAATAGAGCGTTCTGGGAATTGGAGTTGCTGTTAGGGTAAGTGAATCAACCTGTTCTTTCAATTTTTTTATTCTTTCTTTATGGATAACACCAAATCGCTGCTCTTCATCTACCACCAGTAATCCCAGATCATTAAAAACAATATCCTGCTGAACAAGTCGGTGAGTTCCAATAATTATATCAATTTTACCCTTATTCAAATCAGCAATAATATCATGTTGCTCCTTCTTCGATTTGAACCTGGAAAGCATTTCAATTTTAACCGGAAAAGGCTTCATCCTACCGCTAAAATTCTCCCAATGCTGTTGTGCCAGAATAGTAGTAGGAGCTAATACTGCCACTTGCTTACTGTCCATAATTGCCTTAAATGCCGCCCTGATAGCGATTTCTGTCTTACCATAACCAACATCACCACAGATTAATCTTTCCATGGGTTCAATTGATTCCATGTCTTTTTTAACATCTAGCAATGCCTTACCCTGGTCAGGTGTCTCATCAAAAGGAAAAGCCATTTCCAGCTCCTGCTGCCAAACCGAATCAGGAGAAAAAGAAAAACCCCTAATATTCTTTCGTTTTTTATACAATTCAAACAATTCCCGGGCTATCTTTTGAATAGACTCCTTGACCTTCTTTTTAACTCTTTTCCAGGAACTACCCCCTAATCGATAAAGTTTGGGAGGCTGTCCTCCCACTCCGATATATTTATGAACAAGATTCAATTTATCTATCGGTACGTATAGTTCATCATCTTCGGCATATTTAATCAACACATAGTCCTTGCTCACACCTTCTCTAATTCTAGAATGAACTCCTGCGTAGCGGCCAATGCCATGTTCAATATGAACAACATAATCCCCTAATTTCAATTCATCAACATGACTAAAAGCTTTCCCTTGGTATTTTTTAGTACGATAACCCTTATCTCTTTCCCTTCCAAATATTTCTTGATCAGTAATCACTATAAGTCGCAGAGAAGGGACTGAAAATCCATAATTAACCTGTCCGTAGCTCAAAGAAATATTGTCTGGACTAATTTCCACTTCAACCAATGGTGTTACCTGATAATTATAAATATCGCGATCAGCAAATATTTCTGCCATACGCATTGCTCTGCCTTTATTACCAGTCAATAATAATATATTTTGTTTTTCCTGTTGCCATTTTTTTAGATCTTCAAAAAAGAGGTCTAATTGGCCATAATAATTTCTGGCTAGGCTGGTATCAATTTCATAATCTTCTACACTTAACTGTTTGTCAGTATTATCCGTATTTTTTTCTAATTGGTTGGGCTCTAGAATAAGCAATTTTTTCTTCTGATATACTGATTTTTTTATCTGTGTCCAATTCAAGTAGTAATACTCTGGAGGCATAATTTCCTGATTGCCATTTTTTTTCTTTTCCCAATAACATTTTTTACTTTCTTTTTCATATTCTTTAACCGTATTTTGAAATTCAGAATATTGCTGAATAATAATGTTTGTTTCAGAAGGTAAGTAATCAAAAAAAGAGTTAGCCTTTACCTTTTTATTGTTAGATAAGTCATTTAATTCTTTTTGTGGAAGAAGCGCTATCTCTTCTATCTGATTAATAGAACGTTGGGATTCTAAATCAAAGAAACGAATTGATTCAATATAATCACCGTTTAATTCAATTCTAATCGGATTCTCCTCGGTAAAAGGAAAAATATCAATAATACCTCCACGCTGGCTGAATTGACCCTGATATTCAATCATGTAGGAAGACTGGTAGCCCTGATTAATCAGGTAATTTAGAAAATTTTTTGATAATAATTTTTCTTGAACTTTTAATTCTTTATATTGTTTATTAAAATCCCCGATAGGCATTATTCTGGATAATATTGCCTTATAATTACTTATAATTATTAATGGAGAAGAATGAATTTTTTTATCGGCAGTACTATTTTTCTGTAATAAAGCAAGTGAACTTAGAACTTTCATTCTCTGTTCTATAATCTGGGTATCCCGGTTGATATCCTCATATGGCAGGACTTCAAAGGAGGGGAAAATAAAAATATTTTTATTTTCCTGTAACCCTGTAAAATTAACAATATCCTGAAAAAAATGCAAGGCGCTTTCTCTGTCATTCACAAGAAAAAGTAAAGGAGAGGTTCTTTCTTGTTTGTTTATCAAAGATGATATGAAAAAGGAAATTGCACTTCCCTGCAGACCATTAATGTTCAGTTGTTTTTTCTTTTTTTTATTAAAATTCTGTAATAATTGTCTATAAACAGGATTTTTATTCCATAATTCAATTAAATTCATTTATTTACACCTGGAAAAGAAAAGGCTTTGAAATCATTCAAAGCCTGAATTTTTTTACTATATACAATTGTCTGGTTAATATCTAAATAGAAATGTCATTCTTATGTCATACATTGCTATAATTAATCTAAATTATTGAGCAAGAATATTCGCTAATTCATACATGGATTTTCGGAGTTTGTTTTTTTGAGAAAGTACTTCAGCTAGAGGAATCGTTTTAATCTCATTTCCTAATAAACCAATCATATGATGGTCATTTTTCTTTAATAATTGCTCAACTGCTGCTGAGCCTAAACGGCTGGCTAGAATTCTATCAAAAACAGAAGGGGAACCGCCCCTTTGTAAGTAACCCAAGACTGTTACTCTCATCTCAAAACCTATTTTGTCCTCCATAAATTTGCCGATATCATAAACATCCCCTGCTCCCTCGGCTACCAAGACTATACAATGGGATTTTCCCCGCTGATAGCCTTTTTTTAATTTATTACTTACATCTTCAAGATTAACGGGGAACTCGGGAATAATAACATACTCCACACCACCGGCAATACCACTCATTAATGCAAGGTACCCACAGTTTCTACCCATAACCTCAATAATAAATGACCGACGATGAGAGGAAGCCGTATCTTTTATTTTATCAATGGCGGAAATTACTGTATTTAAAGCAGTATCTACACCGATGCACATATCTGTGCCATAAAGGTCATTATCAATAGTAGCCGGCAGACATATAACCGGGAAGCCTTCTAGTTGATAAAGATCTTGGGCACCAGCCATCGAGCCATCTCCTCCAATTACGACCAAAACATCAATCTTGCTTTCCCGTAAGATATTAGCAGCCTTCTTTACCCCTGATTTTGTTTTAAACTCTTCACTACGGGAAGTCATCAAGAGTGTACCACCATGTTGCATGATTCCACCTACACTCCTTAGATTAAGTGGCAATAATTTTTTTCCCAATAGACCCTGATAGCCGGAGTGCACTCCAATTACTTCAAGATTATGGTAAATACCAGTACGAACAACTGCTCGTATAGCTGCGTTCATTCCCGGAGAATCTCCTCCACTGGTTAAAACGGCAATTTTATTAATCATTTTTTGTACCTATTAATCATTTACTCATTTTTATTTTCAAATCGAAAACTCATCCCTGGTCTTGGTCAGATTTTTTCTCTTCCGACCGATTGTATTCTCTCATGGCATATTCATAACCAAAATCCACAATGTCTTCTAATGCTTTAACCGCACGATGAATTATTTTTTTTAAAACATGTTCTTCTTCGGGCAAAAAACGTGATAATACGAAAGATGGGTAGTCTATTTGCTGTAACAATAAATCATTTCTTATTCCAATTCGTAAACGTGGAAATTCTTCAGTTGACAGGGAACCAATGATTGATTCAATGCCCTTATGTCCACCGGAACTTCCTTGTTTTCGTATTCGTATATTGCCCAATGATAGATGAATATCATCATAAACAACTAATAGCTGATGGTTAGAAATGCCGTAATAATTAATAATTTTTTCTACGGACTTGCCACTCAAATTCATATAGGTCTGTGGTTTAGCAAAAATAGTTTTCTGTCCTTTAAAGTGGTATTGCAAAAATTGGGAAGAAAACCCTTTTTTCCATTTTTGGTCTACCCCTATATTACGAATAATAAATGCTTCCAGAACCCTAAATCCAATATTATGCCTGGTATACTGATATTGTTTACCCGGATTTCCAAGTCCTACAAATAATTTCACACCATCACGACCTTGGCATTATTTAAGTTAAAAATACTATTACTATTACTCTTTTTTCTCTTTCTTCTCGTCTTTTTCTTCTGCCTGCGCTTCTTTTGCTTTATCTTCTATCTTCTCTTCACCTTCTGCTACTTCTTCACCTTCTGCTACTTCTTCTTCAGAGACTACTTCCTCTTCCTTAGTAGGAGCAACTACCGAAGCAATGGTGCGGTCAATATCGGTTAATAGTTTTACGTCCTTAGGTAACTCAATATCCTGTAATGTTATAACATCATTAAATCCTAATTGACTGATATCCACAGTAATAGCCTCAGGTGCATCAACTGGAAGACATTCTACTTCAATTTCCCTTAAGGAAATATCTAATATTCCTCCTTCTTTAATACCCTTGGGCTCTCCTTCCAGTACAAGGGGAACCTGTAAAGTAACTTTCTCTTTCATGGTAACGCCATAAAAATCGAAATGGTTGATTCTCTTCTGTAATGAGTCATATTGAAAATCTTTAATGACTGCTAAACGAGTCACATCTTTGGCATCATCTTTCTTTATTTTCAAATCAATTATTCCATGAGAATGTTTTTTATCAGAAAGAAAATGATGTAATTCTTTTTCCGGTACTTTTAGTAAGAGATTTTCCTTATCACGGGGAGAATAAAGTACTCCTGGAACATAACCTGAATTTCTAAGTCTTTTATTCTCTTCTTTACCTTTTTTGTTTCTGGTTTCTACCAGTAATTTTTTTCGCTTCATATTCGGCTTTCCTCCGCCTCTCTGCATTTTTTCTTTTTTATTAATTTGCAATTTAATTGCATTATATTATTTATCTCTATTTT
>CAZAJW010000151.1:0-6427 GCA_964485485.1 uncultured Atribacterota bacterium
TACTATGTTATAATTAATTTGTGATATGATTTATATTATCTAATTTGGAATAAGAAAGGAATATTTTCTAAATTGATTGCAGATTTTTCTGAAAGAGAAAAGAATGGCATTACTGTAATCGGTGGTGCAAATATAGATATTAAAGGAAGGCCAAAAAATGTAATCCAATGGGAAACGTCCAACCCGGGAACAATAAGTATTGGCCATGGAGGAGTAGGGAGAAATATTGCTCATTACTTAGGATTACTCAATATACCGGTGACTTTTTTGGGAATCGTCGGGGATGATGATGAAGGTAGGGAGATATTGGAGAAACTAAGAAACGCAAAGGTAGAAACCAGGGAAATAATTCAATCAAAGAAGGATTCAACAGGAAAATATATTGCCATCCTTGATGAAAAGGGAGATATGCAGGTTGCAGTAAGCGATACCGTAATTATGAAGAGAGTATCTCCTCGATATCTTATCGCCAAAGCAGGAATTATTAAAAAAAGCCGCTATGTAATAATTGATGCCAATTTGACCACCCAGGCCATTCACTATGTTGCCTATTTATGTAATAGAGAAAAAATTCCTTTAATTGTTGACCCGGTTTCTGTAGTTAAAAGCAGAAAAATACTGGGTATTTTACCAAAAATAACTTATCTGACTCCCAATAGCAGTGAGCTAAGTGCTCTTACTGGAACCGTTATTCAAAACTCCACAGACCGCAGGAAGGCCGTTCAACAGTTGATAAAAAAAGGAGTGAAGAATATTGTACTAAGCAATAGCGCTCAGGGAGTATTTATATTTTCAAAGGAATTCCCTGAAGGTGAATTAATTAGCTCCAGGCGAAAAAAAATGGTTGACAGTACAGGTGCGGGTGACGCTTTGATAGCCGGTATGGCATATGGTTTGTACCATGATTATGCTCTTCTAAAAGCGGTCCAAATCGGGTTGATTATTTCCGGCTTGACTATAACCAGTCAGGAAACCGTATATTCTCAGATAAATGAAGTTCTTATCAAAAAGAAAATTGTGAGGATGTTTAAAATATTATGAAACCAATAAATTATTTTGAGATTTCTGAAGAAATCCAGGAAGCTATTAACCAAAAAGATAATAAAAAACCTGTTGTAGCACTTGAATCCAATCTAATTACCCATGGTTTGCCTTTCCCGGAAAATATCACTACTGCCTTGAATATGGAGAAGAACATCAGGGATGAGGGGGCTATACCAGCAACAATTGCTGTCTTAAAAGGTAAGATAAAAGTTGGTTTAAGCAATAGTGAAATCGAAAAACTTGCCCATTCAAAAAGTTCAGTTAAAGCCAGCCGGAGAGATTTGTCCACTATTATTGTTAGAGAAATGGATGCCGGAACCACAGTAGCCTTAACCATGTGGGCCGCCCATCGCTGTAAAATATTGTTCTTTGCTACCGGGGGAATTGGGGGAGTTCATCAAAGCATTGAACATTCTACTATGGATATTTCTGCCGATTTAACCGAACTTGCCCGAACACCTGTTGTAGTTATTTGTTCTGGCGCTAAATCTATTTTGGATATTCCCAGTACCCTGGAATACTTGGAGACCATGGGTGTCCCGGTTTTTGGTTATCAGACAAATGAATTTCCTGCTTTTTACAGCCAATCCAGCCATTTAAAAGTTGATTACTCTCTGAGAGATGCCCTGGAAGCTGCGCAGATTATCAACACACATCTACAATTAAAATTAGAAAACGGTTTACTAATCGCCAACCCGGTTCCAACTGAATTTGCTTTGGGTAAAAAGAAAATGGATTATTGGATATCCAAAGCTCAGGAAATTGCTGGAAAAGAAGGTATTAAAGGAAAACAACTTACCCCGTTTTTACTTAATCAGATAAAAGAATTAAGTGAAGGGAGAAGCTTAAAAGCCAATATGGAATTACTGAAGCATAATGCCACTATAGCTGCCCAAATTGCCCTTACTTACTATAAAATGATTTCTTCTGGCAATTAAAAAATTTTAGATAATCTTAGAATCAATATCTCCCGAGTTAGAATTTAAAACATATTAATGCTTAATTTTTCTTTCATTATCTTGGCCGCTTTTTTGCGCCGGTAATTAACAACCTGTTGTGATAAACCAAGCATTTCGCCTATTTCCGCATCCTTATATCCCCACCAGTAATAAAGAATAATAATCTGTCTATCCTCTTCTTCAAGTAGATTGACTAATTGCTGAATATCAATATTTCTTATATAATCTTCGATTGAATTTTCTGACATTTTTATTTCCTTTCGAAAAGTTTTTTGTTTTTAGTTCTTGGTTTTTGGTTAATTCTAAAAATAATTTCTTCAATAAATTACTGATAGTTTTAAAGTTGATAAATATTATTAAAACGGAATAAGTAAATTTATATTTATTTGTTATCTTTGTTATCGTATTTAGACAAGTTTTAGAGTAACATAAACAGAGATAGTTATTTTTGATTAATTAACTGGTTATTTTTGTTGTATATTCTTTCTTAATCTAAAAACCATAATCAGAAAACTAAAAACCTTTATTCTTCCAATTATACCCGCAAGTTTTTCTCCAATACCCCCACAATCCCCACTTAATTCTTTTCTTTATATATCCGGCAAATGTGACCGGAGGAATTTCTTGGTATTGATATACACCGGAAATAAATAGTAGTGCAGCCTGTTGATAGGCATCTTCATATTCCAGGCCCATCTGGCGGAAATATCCTGCCTGTCTTTTTAATAGTGGAATAAATTGTTGTAATAAAATGGTCATTGCCTTCTTGTCTCCCTGCTTAGCTTTTTGAATTAGCTTTTTACAAATAGCCATGATTGCCTCCTATAAAAAATTGTTTTAACCAATTGGTCATTTATCATAACCTTCTTCATCTATTCTTGTAGTCGAATTTCAGTAAAATATCAGACAAATTTTACCCAAATTTGGCTAAATAAATGGATTTTAAAACAACAAAAAGGTAAGATAATAGAGTCAGATAAAGAGTGTGTCTATCTTGAAAAAAAATATATAAGAAGGTAACATTGTTAAGTATAAGGAACTTCCTTATATGAAAGAGATAAATAGTATTTGATTCTGATTTTATTAACCCGTAATAGAAAAGAAAACCATGCTGTTAATCGGTTAGTATCTATTGAATCGGGGTAAAAATGGTAAAAAGAAAATTACCTTTTATATTAATAGTATTAGTACTAATTTTATTATTATTTATTGCTTTTCCCCTTAAAGAGAAAAAAGAAGAATCTATTCACTCGCAAAATCGTCAGCTAATGGTAGAGAACCAATTAGAGAAACGTGACATCAGTGATACTAACGTATTGAATGCAATGGGTAAAGTACCAAGGCATGAATTTGTTGATGAAGCGATTCAGAATGAAGCTTATGAAGACTACCCTCTGGGGATTGGTGAAGGTCAAACAATTTCTCAGCCATATATAGTAGCATTGATGACCCAATTACTGGAATTAAATGGAGATGAAAAGGTTCTGGAGATTGGAACAGGTTCCGGATACCAGGCAGCTATACTGGCAGAAATTGCAGACGAAGTCTATACTATTGAAATATACGAATCTTTATCCCTGCAAGCAGAGAATTTACTAAAACAGTTAGGTTATAATAATATTAATTTTAAGATTGGGGACGGTTATTACGGTTGGGAAGAAGAGGCACCCTTTGATGCAATTATTGTGACCTGTGCTCCAGACCATGTTCCTCCTCCTTTATTAGAACAGTTACATCCGGGGCATGGAAGGATGGTTATTCCAGTTGGAGGTGCTTGGATGGTGCAAACTCTGTTGAAAATTTATATGCTGGAGGGAAAAAGATTATCCGAAGGAATTACCGGGGTTAGATTTGTCCCTATGATAAGTCAGCCTGATTAACCATCCTGATATAAATATATTATAATTGTCATTGTATATAGTGCTGTATTTTATTAAAATAATTATGAATTTAGAATGAATTAGAAAGTGGTATCAAAAATGCAAAAAAAGAAAATTGGTATACCCTATGCACTCTATTTTTATGAATATTATCCTCTTTGGAAAGAATTCTTAACCCGCCTGGGTGCAGATGTTATTCTATCACAGCCAACTAATAAAAAAATATTAGATTTAGGGATTCGTTCGGCTTTAAGCGAAGTATGTCTGCCAGTTAAGATTTTTTATGGCCATGTATTAAGCCTATCCGAGCAGGTAGACTATATCTTAATTCCCAGGATGGTATGTATTGAAAGAGGAGCCTTTTTTTGTCCCAAGATGATTGGATTGCCGGATATGGTACGTAGTTCTTTGCAGAATTTACCAACCCAATTAACTCCAATTATTGATGTCCGTCAGTCCTATGGTACCTGGAAAAACAGCCTGATGGAGGTAGGCAAGCTTATTACAGATAACTCATCGGAGATTTCCAGAGCTTTTTATGATTCCTGGAAAATTTTTCAACAGAATTATCTGGCAAACATTTTAGACCCAAATCTACTTTTCAAATCTTCTGTGCAAAATAAAATATCAGATATTCCTCGAAGGGATATTGAAATACCGGTCAATATTGCTGTACTGGGTCATAATTATTTGACAAATGATCCCTATGTTAATATGGGTTTGATAAATAAACTAAAAAAGATGAATGTTAATGTATTAACACCGGAAATAGTCCATCCTGCTATTATCAAAAAACAATTAAAAAAATTATATAAACCTATTTTCTGGAGTCTTTCCAGGAAAGTAGTGGGTGCCGCTTTTTATTATTTTGAAAAAAAAGTAGACGGAATAGTACATTTGACCTCATTTGAATGTGGAGAGGATTCTATGGTGGGTGAACTTATTCATCATCAAAGTCAGAAATATCCGGAAGTTTCCTATACTGAATTTGTTTTTGACGAACATTCCGGGGAAGCCGGTATCAATACTCGTATCGAGGCATTTCTTGATATGATTAGGAGGAAAAAGAGATATGAAATTGGCCTTACCCCGTCTTGGTAACATTGAAGTGGTTAACCATACTTTAATTACAGATATGGGACATGAACTGGTTGAAGCACCTCCCAACAGTAAAAGAACTATGGATTTGGGAGTAAAATATTCTCCCGAATATTGCTGTTTACCATTGAAAATTGCCCTTGGTAATATGATTGAAGCCCTGGAGCTCGGTGCGGAAGGGTTGATTATGGCCGGTGGATGGGGGCCATGCCGTTTTGGCTATTATGCTCAGGTCCAAAGGGATGTACTTCTGGATTTAGGGCATGACTTTAGAATGATGATTTTTGAGCTTCCTAGAAAAGAAGGCATAAGAACCTTGTGGAAAAATATCAACATTTTACGTAACGGGAAAAGCTGGTCATACATGGTAAAACAATTTCGATTTGCCTGGCAGCAAATTCTGCTGACCGAAGAATTAGAAAACAAAGTATTACAGGTTCGACCTAGAGAGAAGAGAAAAGGAGCAGCCTCCAGAATACTATTGGAAAGTATCAAAGAAATAAAGCAAGCTAAAGATATAAATACTTTAGAGCAGATTAGAAAAGAAACAATGGAAAAGTTTGCTGAAGCTACAAATCATCTTAAGCAAAATCTTATTCGGGTTGCTTTGGTGGGAGAATTTTATGTATCACTGGAGCCTTTTGTCAACCATCATTTGGAAGAAAAGCTGGGTTATTTGGGAGTAGAGGTGGTTCGGAAAAATTCTATTGAAGCCTGGATTGCCCCTATTATGAAATTACATATCTTTAAAGAAAGTTTTAAAGAAGAAAAAGATATTGAACAGGCAGCTTATCAGTACCTAGCCCATTCGGTAGGCGGTGAAGGTCAAACTAGTGTGGGGAATGTGGTCCTGGCTCATCAAGAAGGATTAGATGGTGCAATCCAGGTGGTACCCTTTACCTGTATGCCGGAAATCGTAGCCGAGACTATTTTGAAAAAAGTAAGTGAAGATCTAGACTTTCCTACTTTGACACTAACATATGACGAGCAGACAGGGGAAGAAGGCCTTAATACTCGTATCGAGGCCTTTATTGATTTACTAAAGATGAGAAGAAAGAGGGTTAAAGTATCATGAAAACATTTTTAGGGATTGACGTAGGTGCAGTAAGCACTGACCTTGTTTTGTTGGATGAATATAATAATGTGGTCAGTGATGTTTATCTTCGTACTCAAGGCCAGCCTATTAAGATGATTAAAAAAGGCCTCTCTATTATAAAAGAAGAGAATCAAGGAATTTCTCTGGAAGTAATAGGTGTTGGAACAACCGGCAGCGGAAGAGTTTTGGCCGGCGCTATGGCCGGCGCAGATGTTATTAAAAATGAAATTACTGCTCATGCTATTGCAGCGCTTTATATTAATCCGGATGTTCGTACTATTTTTGAAATAGGCGGACAGGATTCAAAGATTATTATTTTGCAAAACGGAGTGGTCGTTGATTTTGCTATG
>CAZAJW010000152.1:0-14302 GCA_964485485.1 uncultured Atribacterota bacterium
TCATATCATTACTCATGGGTGTAGTCTTACCTCCTTTTTTATAAAAGGAATACTTTGATGAGTATTTTTAGGTAAGTCTACACCTTTTTTATGTTAGAGAGCAAGTTTTCAGGTACCACAGTAAATTTTACACTAACCATTTTATCTGTTTTTAAGAATTCAAAAAATAGGCAATATAAAAATGGCTGATATTATGAACTTTTATAGGTATAGGCTCAGATATCAGCCATTATATGTTTCTTATATAAGAATTATTTATATGTTATTTAAAAAGTTCCAAATATTGTCTGTATCCTTCTTTTTCCAAATCTTCTTTAGGAATAAAGCGTAAAGCAGCTGAATTAATGCAATACCGTAATCCGGTAGGCTGTGGCCCATCTTCAAATAGATGACCCAGGTGAGAATCCGCATATTTGCTTCTGACCTCTGTCCTTACCATCAAAAGACTTTTATCTTCTTTTTCAATAATATAATCACTATCAATCGGTTTGGTAAAACTTGGCCAGCCTGTTCCGGAATCGAACTTATCAGTTGAACTAAAAAGCGGTTCTCCTGAAACAATGTCTACATAAATCCCTTCTCTTTTATTATCCCAGTATTCATTTTGAAAAGGTCTTTCTGTCCCATTTTCCTGGGTAACCTGGTATTGTAAAGGTTTCAGAGCTTTCCTTAGTTCTTCTTCGGATGGTTTCTGATAACTGTCATCCCATTTTTTTTCCATATTCTCTCCTTCCCAATTGGTTTTAATGTAATCTGAACTACCTGAGCCTGTATTATCCGTTTTATATCCAGTAGAACTCTTTTTAAAATAGTCCTGATGGTATTCTTCTGCCGGATAAAATTCTGAGGCTGCTAATATTTTTGTAACAATATCCTCTTGGAATATGCCTGAATTCTGTAATTTATCCTTTGATTTTTCGGCAATGATCCTTTGCTCATCATTATAATAGAAAATGGCCGTCTGATACTGACTGCCCCTATCGGCAAATTGTCCTCCCTGATCAGTAGGGTTAATATTCTGCCAAAAAACGTCTAACAATTCTGAATATGTAATCTGAGAAGGATCAAAAATTACTTCTACGGCTTCATAGTGACCTGTGGTTCCGGTTGAAACTTCTTTATAGGTGGGATTAACTGTATCACCTCCGGTATATCCAGATATTGCTTCTAATACACCCTCCAATTCTTCAAATGCTGCTTCCATACCCCAGAAACAACCCCCGGCAAAAATTGCCTTTTCTGTGCCTGATTGGCTGAAAACCATCATGCTTGTAAAAAAAATAATCAGCAATAAAATAGTCAGCGATATAAAGAATATTTTTATATTGGCTGCCTTATTTTTATTTATATTATTATAATATTTATTATTAGTTAACTTCCCCATATTTATCACTTCCTTTCCATATTTTCTTAATTATATCATGTAGTATAAATAGGTTGATTTTATGTTACTCTTGTTCAACGAACAATTTGTAGATATTTATTCAGGGATAACATCTGGTTTTTTTATCTTTGAGGCAATTGATGGAACAAGTAACTATCGCACCTGCAAAATTTTTATTGTTTATTTCTGAGCCGCTGGTAAAGGTTAAGCATTTGTTCGGAAACAGCATCTGCACTATAGATTTGGGCTGTCTTTAATGCATTTTTTGATAATCTTTTTCTTAAACCATTATCAAGAATCAAGCTCTCCAGTTGCTCTGCAAATTGAGATATATCTTCTTCTACTAAAATTCCGTCAAATCCATCCGTTATGATATCAATAGCTCCTGGTGCTTTGACAGCTAAAACAGGGAGTCCTGAGGCAAAAGCTTCAATTATAACCATACCAAAAGTTTCGGAGGTGGAGGTAAAGGCAAATACATCTGATGCCTGGTAGTAATACTTAACCATATCACTGTTAACCGGACCTACAAATTTAACCAAACTTTCTAAACCCAATGATTCAACTAATTTTTTCAGCTCTTTCATGGCTGTCCCTTCCCCCACTAATAGAAGTTTGACATTATTTATCTTTTTATCTCGCACAATCGCCAAGGCTTTGATTATTTTGTCTATATTTTTCTCAAAGGAAATTCTCCCTACATACAGAACAGCAACATCTTCCTCATCTAATCCAAACTGGTCCCTAATTTCTCTATATTGCTGTATATTTTTGTCCTGAAATACCTTTAGATTAATTGCATTGGGAACAACTACAACCTCTTTTTTAATTTTATAACGACCTATTAGGTCTTTCATGGATTTAGAAGGAGTCGTAATGATGTCAACTTTAATTGCAAGATTAAAAATAATTCTTCTAATTGCTTCATTAACAATGACTTGTGGAATTGGTGATGCATAGTAAGCATAACGTTCATATTGTGTATGAATAGTCAATACCTTTGGTATTCCTAATTTTTCACCATACATAATTGCCGGCATGCTGAGGACAAAAGGATGATGGAGATGTACTACATCAGGTTTAAATTCATTAATAATTTTTCTGGCCCTTAAAGACAATGGGATAGCAATGGGATATCTCACTTTTCCTGTTAAATTAACTGAATGGTATCTGAATACATTGTCTTCCTGGTCAGTATAATCTTCTACCCTGGGTGCAAAAATATAAGTACTATGCCCTTTTTTTTCATAGGCATTTTTTAACGATACAATACTACTGACCACACCATTTATTAAAGGTTTATAGCAATTTGTAAAAAAAGCTATTTTCATATATTACCACTGAACCCTATAAATAATATGCACTTATTTACCCTTATCCCGGTTTATTTTCATTATTTTCTCCCAGCTGTCACGTAACGAAACAATACGATTAAAAACCAAATTCCCCTGTTTTGATTCGGGGTCAACACAAAAATACCCCTTACGCATAAACTGATACTTGTTACCTTCAACGGCATTAGCCAAGCTGGGCTCTACTAAACAATCTGGTAAAGCTTCCAAAGAGTTGGGATTTAGTCGATCGATAAAATTAGTTTTCTCTTCTTCCTCTTGCTTTTTATCTTTACTCAACAAAAGATAATCATACAAGCGAACCTCCGCCTTCAGAGCATGTCCGGCAGAAACCCAGTGTAAAGTACCTTTTACTTTTCGCTTAGCTCCTGCTCCGCCACTCTTGGTTTCCGGATCATAGGTGCAATGAACTTCAGAAATCTCACCTGTTTTTTCATCTTTTACAAATCCCTGACACTTTACAATATAAGCATTCTTTAATCTCACTTCACGTCCAGGAGCCAATCTAAAATATTTCTTAGGCGGATTTTCTTGAAAATCCTCTTTTTCAATATACAATATTTTAGAAAATGGCACTTTACGGCTACCGGCTGAGGGGTCCTCAGGATTGTTCTCACCTTCAAGTTCTTCTGTTAAATCGTCAGGATAATTGTCAATAATTAGCTTTAAAGGGGTTAATACAGCCATAACTCTTTGTGCATTTCTATTTAAATCTTCCCTGATACAGTGTTCCAGAAAACGAATATCAACTACACTATTAGTCTTTGCTACTCCAATACGATCACAAAAATTCCTGATTGCCTGTGGTGTATAACCTCTGCGTCGTAAACCTGAAATAGTGGGCAAACGTGGATCGTCCCATCCGTCTACATAGCCTTCTTCTACCAGTATACGTAATTTTCTTTTACTCATTATCGTATTAGTCAGATCTAATCTGGCAAACTCAATCTGCTGTGGCAATTCAGAAGAATATAGATTCGAAAGTAACCAGTCATAAAGTGGACGATGGTCTTCGAATTCCAAAGTACAGACAGAATGGGTAATTTTTTCATAATAATCTTCTAAAGGATGGGCATAATCATACATTGGATAGATGCACCACTTATCACCAGTTCGATGATGTGATTTTTTTACAATGCGGTAGAGTACGGGATCACGCATATTCAGGTTAGCCGAACTCATGTCAATTTTCGCTCTTAAAACCCGAGAGCCGTCTTCGAAAATACCATCTTTCATTTGTTTAAACAAGGTTAGGTTTTCTTCAATTGAACGGTTCCGATAGGGGCTGTCTTTCCCGGGCTTAGTGAAAGTACCCCGGTATTCTTTAATTTCTTCCGGATTTAAGTCACACACATAGGCTTTGCCCTGTTTAATAAGGGAAACAGCATCTTCATACATTTTATCGAAATAGTCAGAGGCATAGTAAAGACGGTCTTCCCAATTAAAGCCCAACCACCGAACATCCCGAATAATCGAATCTATATATTCTATATCTTCTTTTGAGGGATTGGTATCATCAAAACGAAGATTGCACAAGCCATTATTCTTCTCTGCCAAGCCAAAATTCAAACAAATCGATTTGGCATGTCCAATATGTAAATACCCATTTGGCTCCGGAGGGAAACGAAGATGAACTCGTCCCCCATACTTATTATTTTCCCTGTCACGGTCTATAATACTCTGAATAAAATTAACTGATTCTTTAGAATTATTGTTCTCCTGAGAATGCATTGAATCTTTAGCCCCCTTGCAATGGTAATATATTAATCTTATTTATATTACAACATTTATAACAAAAAATCCATGCCTTGTTTAACTCTCTGTTCTTTTTCTATTGCAAGATAATTGCTGAGGGCAATAAAATTACCTATTTGTTTTCACTCAATTCCCGAAGGTGCTTTTGGGCAGAATCAAGCGTACTTGAATGTGATTGATAGGTACCAATAATCTTAATAAAAGTGGTACAATTTCTTAGTGCCTTCAAAGCTTCCTGGGTAACGCTTTCCTGCAATCCGTTCTCAAAATCCATATAAAAAATATATTCCCATGGTTTCATCCTGCTAGGCCTTGATTCTAATCTACTTAAGTTAATATCACGAATGGCAAATTCTCTTAAGCATTTATGGATAGCTCCGGGAACGCTGACTACGGCAAAAATAATAGATGTTTTGTTATTTAATTTATTAGTCAGTATTTCAGGGTAAAAAACCAAAAAACGTGTATAGTTGGAAGGGTTGTCTTCAATGCTATTTTCTAAAATATTCATCTCATAATAAGTAGCAGCTCTTCGACTGGCAATGCCTGCTGCTTTTAACTCCCTGGATTCCTTAATCTGTTTGACACTTCCTGCCGTATCATATACTGGAATAATTTGACAGTGAGAGAAGTTTTTCATCAAATATCTTTCACATTGAGCTAGCGCCTGTGGATGAGAATAGATTTTTTCAATTCGCTCGGGTTTAGTTTCCTGATGAGCAATCAAACAATGTTCAATTTTTAAGATAACTTCACCGATTGCAAATAGATTCTCGCTCAATAATAAATCATGCACATTGTTAATTCCTCCTGTCTGGGAATTTTCAATTGGTAAAATAGCATAATCAGCCTTTCTCTCTTTAACTGCCTCGCTAACCTGGTTAAAACTACTGCAGGATAACATCTCTGCAGAAGAACCAAAATATTGCAGGGCAGCCATTTCGCTGAATGAACCAATTTCTCCCTGTAGTGCTACTCTTTTACTTTTTTTATAGTGATAATCATCCTTTTCATCCATAAATTCATACCTCTTTTGATTATTGATTATTTTATAAATAGCTTACCTGTTATAAAATCATTCAATCCTTTATAACATTTTTTCTTTATAATAACTGGCTTTTTTAAAATCTTCTTCCAACTTATCAGGATTTTTGGCAATTTTTTCTTTAACCTGATCTAACATATCTTCTAAATCATTAATATAACCTATTGTCCATTTACTGTTAGTCTGATAGATATCTTTCCACATAGAAAAAGGGCTGCTGGCAACTCTGGTCATTTCGTTAAAAGCATTCCCGCCAATTTTGAGGCATTCTTCATTATAACCTTCCTGCACCAGAGATCCGAACAGGTTGGTCATAATAACGGCAATCAACTGTGGGACATGACTGACCAGGGCAATAATGCGATCGTGCTCTGAAGCATTTAATTTTATCTCCAGGGCATTAATTAATTTTAAAAAAGCAGACATTTTTAAACCAGCTAAATTAGTATTCTCTCTTCCGGAAACTGTAATGTAGGGTTTCCCGGAAAATAAATCAGGATCAGCATATTCTATTCCACCCTTCTCCAAACCAGCCATAGGATGACCGCCAATAAAATCATATTTATCCGAATATAGTTTCCGAGCCTCTTGAAGAATTTCTTTTTTTGTACTCCCGGTATCAGTAATCAAACACTGTTTCGTCAAAAAAGGTTCTATTTTGGACAGTAATCTTATAATTTCCTGAACCGGGGTAGCTAGAATAACCATTTCTGCATTTTTTACTCCCTTTTCTATTTCTTCAGTCCCCCAATCAATAGCACCCGAATAAATTGCTTTTTCAATTACTTTTTTCCGGTCAACACCTACAATCTCACCTGCATAGAAGCTTTTCTTTAATGCCAAGCCAATGGAGCCGCCAATTAATCCGCAACCAATTATACTAATCTTTTTAAACCCGGTAAAGTCAGTTTCTTCACTCATTCTAAGCCTCCTTATTACGTTTTTTTAGGTTTGTGCTCTTTAATTAAAGACTGAAGTGCTTCCATTGCCAATGAATAGCCCTGGTATCCTAATCCGGTAATCTGGCCAGCACAAGCTTGGGCTGTGACTGACCTGGCACGGAATTCTTCCCGGGCAAAAATATTAGATAAATGAACCTCAATAACTGGAATCAGGCAATCCTCTAAAGCATCCCTTATGGCATAACTGTAATGAGTAAAAGCCCCCGGATTAATAATGATACCATCTGTCTTTTCTGAAATCATCTGAATAAAATCAATGATTTCTCCTTCATGGTTTGATTGCATAATTTCCAGCTGGATATTCATTTTAGAAGCTTTGTTTTCTAAACTGTTGTTTATCTTTTCCAGAGTAAGCACACCATAATGTTCTTTTTTTCTCTTTCCCAAACGATTTAAATTCGGACCATGAATAACACTAATTTTCAAAGTTCTCCTCCTCTCTTTCACTCTTCTTGAGAGAATTGAAAGCATAATCCACATCTTCTTTAAGAATCGGCTGAATTAGTTCAACTTTCCCTATTCTCTCAGGTAAGACAAAACGGATATCCCCATCTTTATTTTTTTTATCCAAAAGGATGGTATCCCAGCATCTCTCTACATTAATCTGTAATAGATTTAAGTTCGGGAAAATGTCTAATTTACTGATAATATTTTCAATTTTTTCTTTTTCTTTCCAGGTGCATAATTTCTTATAATAAGCTATGCGGGTTTCCAGTACAGTCCCCATCGCAACTGCCTCACCATGAGTAATAGATCTATAACCACTCACCGTCTCCAGGGCATGGCCTATACTGTGTCCTAAGTTCAGCAAATGTCTCTGATGTTTTTCCCATGGATCCCGCAAAATAATATCGATTTTTAATTGCGCTGCCCGACCTACCAGATAGTCTAACGCAACCGGGTCTTTCTGTAATAAACGGTCTATATGCTTCTCTATCCAGTTAAAAAATGAAGGAGAACTGATAATGGCAATTTTGATGGCTTCTGCTATTCCGTTTTTTAAATGAGACAGGGGAAGACTTTCTAAAACCACAGAATCAACCAAGTTAGCAATTGGCTGATAAAAACTGCCTACAATATTTTTTGCCTTTGAATGATCAATGGCTACTTTTCCTCCTATACTGCTGTCAATTTGGGCTAAAAGTGTAGTTGGAATATGCACCAAAGGAATGCCTCTCATAAAGGTAGCAGCAACAAATCCAGCCAAATCACCAATCACGCCACCACCCAGAGCAATCAATGTAGTAGAACGATCTGCTTTAAATTGCAACAATTTATCATATATATTTTCAGCACTAGAGAAAGATTTGCTTTTTTCTCCATCAGGAACTTCGATGATATGGACAAGAATGCCTTTTTGGGAAAGTATTTTAGCAATTTCATTACCATAGAGTTGTCTAATTAGCAAATTAGTAACTAATACTACCTGTTTTCCCGGCAATAGAGGAATAAGGTAGGTGTCAATATCTGATAAAATACCTTTCCCAATAAACATATTGCAATTATATTTTTTTTCAAATTTCAGAGACATTGTCTTCATCATATTCACTCCGGTATATTTTTATTATTTCATTAACCACCTGTGCAATAGTAAGATTAGATGTATCAACAGAATATTCAAAACGGCTGTATTTATCTTCTCTTTGCTCCATCAGATTTTTTATTCTATCCAATTTATTTTTTTCTGATAATAAAGGACGTTCACTATCTTCCTTTAATCGGTTAAATATAATTTCCGGATTTGCCTGAAGAAGTATAATTGCACTATTTTTACGCGCTAACTGATAATTTTTATCATTAAGAAGACTCCCTCCTCCGGTTGCAATAACTAAATCATTTTGTTTTATAATTTCTTTCAGGACTTTTCTTTCTACTTTTCGAAAATAGGGTTCTCCCTCATCGTTAAAGATATCAGTAATTGATCTCCCTTCCTTCTTCTCAATCAAAATATCCATATCTATAAATTTTTTATTCATCTTATCGGCAAGTGCCATGGCTACCGTACTCTTGCCGGTACCCATAAACCCGGTTATAAAAATATTCTTTCTCAGCACTTTTTTAACCTTTCCTGATAACACTTATAATTAGATTCTATTTCATTCATAGAATCTCCGCCAAATTTTTCTATAAAGGCAACTGCAAGTTCCCAATTCATAACTGCCTCTCCGACAACACTAATCGCCGGAACAACGCAGGTATCTGACCTCTGGTAATTTGCCTTTGTCTGTTTCTTGCTTCTTATATCAACTGACGGAAGAGGGTTGAGTAAAGTAGGAATAGGCTTTACATAAACACGTACAACAATATTTTCTCCGTTTGTTATTCCTCCCTCGATACCACCAGCCCAATTCTTCTCGCGGTAATAACCAGAGCAATTATCTTTCTCTTGCCCCCTTTTATAATAGATAGGATCCTGAACTTGAGAACCCTTGTTTTCTGAGCCCTTTATCCCTTCGCCTATTTCTACTGCCTTTACACTGGGAATACCCATTAAAGCTCCGGCAATGCGCGTATCAATTTTTCTATCCCAAAACACATGGCTTCCCAACCCTACCGGAACATTTCTCACTATAATTTCAAGTTGTCCTCCCAGTGAATCTCCTTTCTTTTTAGCCTGATCAATTTCCTGGCACATCTCTTTAGAAATTTCCGGGTCTAAGCTGTAAACTGGTGACCGGTTAATTTTATCTTTTATTGTTTTAATTGTTCCCTCTTTTTCAAGTTCCTTTACTATCTGATTTTGAATCGAAATACTGCCAATTCTTAGAACATGGCTATAAGAATTTATTAAGAAATAATCCAGCAATTGCTGCCCGACAGAACCTATTGCTACCCGCATAGCTGTTTTCCTGGCACTGGCCCTTTCCAGTATTGGCCGATAATTATTCAAACCATATTTGATTAGTCCGGCCAGATCAGCATGTCCGGGACGAGGAATAGTCAGTTCTTCCTGATTTTTGGGATTCTTATTTTCCCAATCTTTATTCTTTATCATTAAGCCTATAGGACTTCCCATTGATTTACCTGAAATCATCCCTGACAAAATATCAATGCGGTCCTGCTCAATCTCCATCCGGTCTCCTCTTCCATACCCCCCCTGTCTTCTCTCCAATTCCAGGTTAATCTTTTCTTTGCTTAGCGGGAATCCCTGAGGGAATCCTTCAATAATACCTAGCAGACATTTTCCATGTGATTCTCCGGCATCTAAAAAACGTAACACCATAGATATACCTCTCAATAAAATTACAAATTTTCCTTTTTCCTTATCTTGCTCAATATTTTAGTCATTATGTCCTGATCAGGATAAAGACCAGTCCATAAATAAAAACTTTCCGCTGCCTGATATATCAGCATTTCTTTACCATTTAATATTCTATTACCGTTTATTTCTGCCCACCTCAGCAATGGAGTTCTATCCGGACAATAGATTAGGTCATAGACAATTAATTTAGATGGGAGTTTAATTTCTTCCGGTAGGGGGTTTTGTCCCGAATAATACCAGCTGCCCAGGGGAGTGGTATTTATGAGTAAATCTGCATTATCAATTTCTTCCTGCAAATCTTTTCTTTGAAAAGAGAATGTCCTTATTTCACATTGAGGAAAAATATTATTGAAATTTCTTTTTAACCCTAAGGCGCGATCTTTACTTCTGTTAAAGATTGATATCACCGGACATCCTTCTTCTGCCAGGGCAAAGACAACTGACCTTGCTGCTCCACCTGCCCCTAAGACTATCGCTTTTTTATCAATTAATTTGATCTTCATATTTTTTTTCAGTGGTTCCTTAAAACCATTCCAGTCTGTATTATACCCATATAGTTTTTCATTTTTTCTGACAATAGTATTAATTGCTCCGATCTTTTCTGCTGCCGGGTCAATACTATCCATAAACCCCATAGATTTTTCCTTAAAAGGTATTGTTACATTCAGCCCATGAATTCCCAATGCCTTTGCCCCATATATTGCCTTTTCCAAATTTTCGGTTTTTATCTGAAAAGGCAAATAACAATAATTTAAAGAATAATGACAAATAAAGCTCCGGTGTATCAAGGGAGAAAGGCTATTTTCAAGATGCTCACCCAACAAACCAACTGTCAAAGTCATAAGATTCATTTTTTCTCCTTATTAATTTATTCCATTATCTTTTGATAAGCAGCCATAAAATCCGGATAGGAAATATTAATACATTCTGTTCCCCGGATTACTGTTTTGCCCTCTGCATAGGAAGCCGCTACGGCTAGAGACATAGCAATTCGATGATCACCAAAACTGTTTACTGTATTTCCGGACAAGTCAGTCGGTCCTGATATTTCAAAACCATCTTTATTTTCAATAATATATGCCCCCATTCTGGACAATCCTTCTACAATAGCTTTAATTCGGTCACTTTCTTTCACCCTGAGTTCCTGTGCATCCTTTACAACAGTTTTCCCCTGTGCCAATGTTGCAATAACTGCCACTAAGGGCAATTCATCAATAATATTGGCAATAATTTTTTTATCAATCTGAATCCCTTTCAACAAAGCTCCCTTAACAAGAATGTCAGCCCTGGGTTCATTGGAAATATCTTTTTGATTAAGCATTTGAATATTAGCCCCCATTTCCTTTAATACTTCCAAAAATCCGGTGCGAGTAGGATTGATTCCCACATTTCTTATAATTATTTCTGACCCTTCTCTCGCGCATCCCGCTGCTATGAAATAAGCAGCTGAGGATATGTCTCCCGGAATATCAATATCTACACTCTTTAATCTTTTTCCCGGAATTAGCCTGATGCTTTGATCAGGGAAAGATTGGATATTTGCCTGCATCAAGGCCAGCATTCGTTCCGTATGGTCTCTTGTGGTCTGATTCTCTCTTACTATAGTTTCTCCTTTGGCAAATAAGCCTGCCAGGAGAATAGCAGATTTAACCTGAGCACTAGCTACCGGTAAAGTGTAATCAATTCCTTGCAGGGATTTACCGATTATATTTAAAGGAGCAAAATTGGCATGAAATAATCCTTTTATTTGGGCATTCATTAGAGATAGTGGTCGAATAACCCTTTCCATCGGTCTTTTTCTTATTGAATCATCTCCATCTAAAACACTGCAAAAATCTTGTCCAGCTAGTAACCCGGATAATAACCTTATGGTTGTTCCGGAATTGCCTACATCAAGGACATTTTTTGGCACTTTTAAACCAGCAAGACCTTTCCCTTTTATCTTTAATAAAAAAGGACTTATTTTTTCAATGTTAGCGCCCAAAGCCTGCATACATAACAATGTGTTCCTGCAATCCAAACCATCCAGGAAATATCGGACTTTCGATTCCCCTCTGGCAATAGAATTAAAAATAATCGCTCGATGTGTGATTGATTTATCACCGGGCACTGTAATATTCCCTCGGATTTGCTTTTTTTTCTTTCCTTCAACAGTTATATCCAATTTAAGAGTTCCTTTCTAAACAGAGGTATAACTATGATTCATGCTTCTACCAACTGCCTGGGCTACTTGTTCCAATTCTGATATCAAACGTTCAAAATCACTTAATTCCAGTGATTGTGCGCCATCACTCAATGCCTCTTCCGGATTGGGATGCACTTCAATAATTAATCCGTCAGCCCCTGCTGCAATAGCCGCTTTAGACATAGGCCCAACTAACTCTTTTCGCCCCGTAGCATGGCTCGGATCAACGATTATCGGTAAATGGCTTAACTCTTTTATCGCCGGAATGGCACTTAAATCTAAAGTGTTACGGGTATAATTTTCAAAAGTACGAATACCTCTTTCGCAAAGTATGACTTCCTTATTCCCTCCTGACAAGATATATTCTGCGGATAATAAAAACTCTTCTATAGTAGCTGACATGCCTCTTTTTAACATGACTGGTTTTTTGATTTTTCCTAATTCTTTTAAGAGCATAAAGTTCTGCATATTTCTGGCACCTATTTGAATAATATCTGCATAATTGGCGACCATATCAATTTGCTCAATAGCCATCACTTCAGTAATGACTAACAGGCCGTACTTTTTTGCTGCTTTGCTCATCATTTTTAATCCTCTTTCACCTAACCCTTGAAAGCTGTAAGGAGAAGTTCTAGGCTTAAATGCTCCTCCACGTAAGACCTTTGCACCAATAGCACTTATTTTTTGGGCAATTTTATCAATTTGTTCTTCACCTTCAACAGCACAAGGTCCAGCCATAAGAATGGTCTCTTGGCCACCAATGGTTACTTCATTAATTCGGATAATGGTTGAAAGTTCTCTAAACTCTCTGCTGGTAAGTTTATAAGGCTTGGAGACTTTTAATACATCAACTACACCGTTATAGGAATAAAAAGGGAAAGATAATAATTTTCTAGTATCTCCGATAATACCTATTACGGTCTTATCTTTACCTTTAATCGTTTGCAGCTTAAACCCCATACTCTTCAGTTTGTTACTAAGATTATCAATATGACTTTCATTTACCTTACCATCCATTACTATAACCATTTTTTTCTCCTTTTATATTTAGTAAGTCATTTTTAATTATTTTGAATTTATAAATATATATTCTGGAAATTTTTGCTAAACAGTAACATTGATATTATTTAAAGATCTTCCAACCGCCTTTGCTACCAATTCTGTTTCTTTTATTAGACTCCCAAAGTCCTTTAAATCCAAGGATTGTGCTCCATCACACAAAGCCATCTTTGGATTCGGATGAACCTCGATAATAAGACCGTCGGCTCCTGCAGCTATGGCTGCTTTAGACATTGGACATACCAGCTCTTTCCTACCGGTTGAATGACTAGGATCGACAATAATTGGCAAATGGCTTAATGTCTTGATAGCCGGGACTACGCTTAGATCTAAGGTATTGCGGGTATAGGATTCAAATGTCCTTATCCCTCTTTCACAGAGGATAACTTTTTTGTTTCCACCAGACATAATATACTCAGCTGATAGCAATAGTTCTTCAACGGTCGACGACAGCCCCCTTTTCAACATAACTGGTTTTTTTATCTTTCCTAATTCTTTTAAGAGCATAAAGTTCTGCATATTTCTGGCACCTACTTGAAGGATATCCGCAAAAGGTGCAGTTATATCTATTTGTTCAATAGACATAACTTCAGTAATTACCAATAAACCAAATTGTTTTGCTGCTTCACTCATCATTTTTAATCCTCTTTCGCCTAGTCCTTGAAAGCTGTAAGGAGAAGTTCTGGGCTTAAACGCTCCTCCACGCAGAATCTTTATTCCAAGCTTACTTAAACCCTTAGATGCCTCATAAATTTGTTCTTCATCTTCAACAGAGCAAGGACCTGCCATAAGCGCTATTTCTTTTCCACCAATAGAGACATCACCAATTTTAATAACGGTTGGTAATTCTTTAAATTCACTGCTAGCTAATTTGTAAGGTTTTAAAACTTTCAAAACATCGATTACGCCTGGATAAGAGTGAAAAGGAAAATTTAATAATTTTCTGGTATCTCCAATTATTCCTAATATTATTTTTTCTCTTCCTTTGCTAACTTCCAATTCAAAACCTAAATTTTTTAATTTTTCAGATATAGTATTTAAGTCTATATCGCTAGAGCGACTATCCATTACTAAAATCATTTTTCCTCTTCCTTCCCTTCTATATCGACTAGATCTCTCCTTAACCTCTCGGCTTTACGTAAATAGCAATGTTGTATTTCATCCTGTATTTTATTACTGTTAATTTGAATAAGAATTCTAATGCATTTTCCTAATCCCCCTTCTACATCTGATTCCTGCATGCCAAAAAGAGGAACTTTATTCCAACCCAATTGCCTCGCTGCTTCTGCCGGAAAGGC
>CAZAJW010000153.1:0-3415 GCA_964485485.1 uncultured Atribacterota bacterium
GGAGGCATACCAGGAGATCTTGGTAACACACTTGCATCGCAAACATAAAGATTTTCTATCTCTGTTTGCAGATCCTTATCCACAATCTTTCCAATAGCTGCCGTTCCTCCGGGGTGTCCACCCTGTATTTTGGAAAACAATATAGAGTTTGGTTTGGCACCTGCTTTTAACAGTATTTCTTTTGCAATAGCCGAACCTTCTTTTAACCTTTGCCAGCCTTTCTCTGTTATCGGTTTAGAGATAGTGCCATTGGGATAAACATGGCCATCAGCCTCATCGGCAGTCTTATTCATCATTCCAATCAGCCTATTAGTAGGTAAAGTAAAACCCTTTGGTCCAAGTTCAATAAACCTGACCATTGGGCTTGTATTAATAAATGTTGACAAAATAAAACCTTTTTTTTCATGGAATTCATTATCAATCAAAGACATAACAGGCTCATTTTTTTGACTAATATCATCAGTCACGCCATAGGTATTAATTAAAAGGTCAACAAAAAGTCCCGAGCCTGCATTTTGAACCCCGGAATTTTGCAGAATAACCGGTGTACCTAACCCTCCTGCGGCCAGGATAATATTATCTGCAAAATAATCTTGCCTTCCGTTTTGGCTAACACCTCTAACCCCGATTGCTTTTCCATTATCAGAAAGAACCTTCTCTACTGAAAAATTATATTCAATTTGAATTCCCTGCTCTATTGCTCTGTCTAAATAATCTAAGGCTGTCCATTTGGCATCCCGGGAACAGCCAAAAGCACACTGACCACAATTTTTGCATTTTTCAGGATCAATAAATTTCGGCATGGGCTGCATCTTATAACCTAATTCTTTTGCTGCCTGCATAATCTTTTTTGAACCTGCTGACAAAAATTCCTCAGAAATAGGTTTAACGTTCGTTTCCTTTTCAGTCTCTATAAATTCTTCTTCAAGATCAATCCCAAAATCAGAAAATTCTTTCTGTAAACACCGCGTCCCATTTCCGCAGGAAACTACCGTAGACCCACCTGCCATAATAGTCCTCCAAATAATGACCCCTTCTTTTGATTTCCTGGGTATTCTGGTTACTTGATTCGCATCATAGAAGCGAAGAGAGTCCTGAAATGTTCCTAATTTCTTTTCATATTTACCCTTCTCTAATATAAGTACTGTCTTACCTTTCTTGCTTAATTCTTTGGCTAAAGTTGCTCCTCCTGCACCAGAACCGACAATTAAATAATCATATTTCACTCTATCCATAAAGTAAGACCTCCTATCTCTTTCTTGAAAGTTTTTCTTTATATATCTCCGTTATTCTTAGGAATACGAAGAATTTTAAAATTATTAGCCGATATCATCCCAAAACTAACCCTATCATTTCTCGCTGGGTCTATGCCCTGACATTCCTTCGTTCAGTTTTCAGGGATCAAAGCGGAGATAGTCTTTAAAAGTTTAGATACTGCCTCATTGGGCTCATGGAGGTCTACCTCTTTATCTCCGCTTTGATTGAATATAATAATTGTCAGAAAAAATTTTCTTTGCAGATTATTTAGGAAAAATTTCATATTATAATGAGTAGAGAAAGAACGGTTAATTAAATGTATTCTATATCAATATTTTAAGAAATATTTTTTATTTAATTATATCATCATGCCAGAGCCAAGTGCTAAAAAATAAAAAAACTTTTATTTTTTTATTTTTTAAAGGTAAAATAATATAAGTAAAACTAAATAAATGAAAAAGGAGTTTAATAAAATGGAAAAGAAATTTTGGCTGTTTTTCTTTAGTACATTTCTTTTGCTCTTTTGTTTATGTTTGGCGATACTTGGCAGCTCAGTAGCTGCTCAGGAATTTTCAGCTCAGATTAAAATTGAACAACCCAAGGAAACGTATCATTTTGATTATTTCGTGAAGGATCATCTTTACCGGCTAGAAGGTGAAGACAGCAGCGGAGAACCCATGGTGATTATTGCTAATCGTAAAGATGATTCTTATATTGGTCTGCATCCGATTATGAAATTTTACATGGAATTCTCCCGGGAAGAGATGTTCCTGTTTAATCCAATTATCGGATGGGAAATGATTACAAATGAATATGAAGAGGAAAAAGCAGGAACAGAAGTTATTGCCGGTTTTGAATGTGAAAAATACATCTATACCCGGCAAGGGGTAGAGGGAGTTATAGAGGCCTGGTATTCCCCTGAGTTAAAGCAGAGAATAAAAGTAATTGTTCCCCTGATTAACTCTGAACAAAGTATCTTTGAATTACTGGATATAAAAGTAATGTCTCAGAGTGAAGAAAAATTTCAGGTTCCGGAAGATTATGAAAAAATGGTCTCTCCAGAAGAACAAATACAGGATGAAACCAATTCCAAAGATAACTCAACAGTAACTGGTAACATTATTGAAGGCGAGGCACCCATCGGAAGAATCTTAAGTTCGGGAGGTGTGATGCAGGTAAGGGTTATTCCTTCTCTGGAGAAAAACCTGGTCATGGAAAATATAGGTAATAAAGAGGCCTCAATAACCATTATCCCCTATCGTTCAGGAGAACCTATTGACAATCAAATTACCGAAAAGATTGTTTCTCCAAAAGGGAAAACTAAGCCATCTTTCAGTAGTTCTTTAAATATTGAAAAAATTGAAATAAGGCTTAAGGAAGGAACTGTTAGAGCAACGGTTTTGCAAGAATCCCATTTTGCGGATGATGTGGAACGGAAAGAATATTATCTATTGGAAAATTTTGGGCAAGGTTTATTTTTCAGTGAAGACAAACAAGTCCAATTAATGATTACCGGGGATAATGAAACATCCGGTATTTCTCAATTTGAAATCACTTTCTTCCAAGGAGAATATCAGGATCCCATAGAAAAATTTGAATTATCTCTGCAACAAGGTGAAAGCAAACACTGGAAATTTCAACCGGGAGAAGTTAAAACGATGGATATTGTGACCGGAGATTCCGGTGGAGTCAAAGTTATTTTAGAACAATTACCTCTTTAATTTACAGCTATTTACTGAAAATGAAAACCTTTTGATTTGGAATCAGGAGATTTTTATTTTATAATATAGTAATAGAATATATAGCCATAGTAATTATACAAATAAGCTATATAAAAAAAGGAAGGCAAATGAAGAATTAGCTCTATGATTGCCTGGTTCATTATACCTCAGGAACCGGGGAATAATGAGTAAATTAAAATAATTTGATAGATAATAAAAAACTGTTGACTTTTTGATGATAGCCAATAAAATAGAGCTATTAGATGAAAATATAATTAATCCAGATAGATAAACTGCAAAATATTAGCACCACAACAACGTATAACAATCAATCAAAAAATTGATAATAAATTATTAATTTATAAATTTAAGGGGTTTAAAAAAATGATTGAAAAAAAGAAAAAAATTGATATTTATAAAGAAGCATCGTCAACTGA
>CAZAJW010000154.1:0-2031 GCA_964485485.1 uncultured Atribacterota bacterium
GTTTGAATAACTGTCAATTATTATAACATATTTGTTTATTTACTGCTATGTGTTTATAGGCTTATACCCAATTAATTTCTATTCTCGGACAGGCTCCTAGTAAACCTTTTGTTCTGTACAAAAATGCTAATTTATAAAATATTTATTATTAAAGATGAAGAAAAAGGGGCAAGTGCAGTTGAGTTTGCAATTCTCCTGCCGATAATAGTTATGCTTTTTTTTGCTATTTTTGAATTTGGTATAGCATTTAATAATTACATTGCATTAACTCATGCAGCAAGGGAAGGAGCAAGACTTGCTGCAGTAAATTACGATGAAGATCCTGGAATCGATGAATTTGAAACCAGGATAAGGGAAAGTGCTCCTACTGTGAATATCGAAAGTATTGATCTAAGTGGTCAGGATGGTGAAATTGGTGATACTGTAAGTGTGACCGTAACAGGAGAAGTTTTAAATATAGAAATACCACTTGCAGGAAGCTGGCCAGTACAATTGACCAGCACTGCGACTTTAAGATTAGAACAATAATTATATCTGATTTATAAATCATTTACGGTGGTTTGCATGCTAAAAGAAAAAAATATCTTAAGAGAAAAAGGACAGGTAGCAGTTATCGTAGCTTTTCTTATAGTCTGCTTCATGGGAATGGCGGCACTCTCTATTGATGTTGGATCATTGTATCAGGAAAGGCGCCATGTCCAGACCGTAGCAGATTCTGCAGCTCTTGCAGGTGCTCAAGATCTACCGGAAAATCCTGATGAAGCGATACAGACAGCGATAATCTATGCAGATCTTAATGGAATAAATATTACAGAAGCAGATGTAGATATCTCACAAACTTATGTACTCAATGATACTATTAGAGTAAATCCTAAAGATATAGAGGCACAACTTTTCTTTGCCCCTGTATTAGATATTGATTCTGCTACAGTAAATGCTGCTGCTACTGCGGTAGCTGGTGCTCCTATTTCAATGAACGGACTTATGCCATGGGCATTACCAATTAATGAATACCCTGAAGGTATAGAATACGGAGAAATATATGATTTAAAAGTAGGACCAAATGAAAAAGAAGAGCCGGGTTGGTTTCAGCTTATGGCATTTGATGGGCCGGGAGCTAGTATTTATGGTGAGACTATCATTAATGGATGTGAAACAGAAATTTTTTTATGGGATCCTCCTTATGATTCCTTGGACGGAAATAAGGCTGGGCCAACAGAAGCATCCGTCAAAGAAAGGATTGAAGGACATGAAGACTGCACCTTTGGAGAGGTGATAGGCACTAATGATGATGGCGAGTACTATGTTAGAAAATCATGTCCGAGGGTAGTTTATATTCCAGTAATTGAAGAAAGTCCTACACCTCCTCATAAGGATGCTATAGTTATAAATTTTTATATATTCTTTTTAGAAAACGTTGAGGAAATTGACAAGAATTCATTTAACGTAAGTGGCAGATTCGTAGAGAAATGTATAGCAGAATCATCAGGTGAAATTACTGGATACTCTGGTGGAATAAAAGTAATAAGGCTTACTGAATAATAAAAATTGAAATAAAGAAATAATTATAAATATATAGTTAGGAAAAAAAATGAAGTTAAGGATCATATTACTTATTGTAGCAATTATCATAGGAATTGTAGCTGTTGTCGCTGTTGTAAGCTATATTTCCAGCATAAGGACATCAGTTGAGAAAGAAGTCGAAAAGGTAGAGGTGCTGGTTGCGGCCCAGAATATACCCGGAGAAGTACCTGTCGAGGCAATAATTTCTTCTGAGGCGGTGGTCCTTGAAGCTGTTCCCCAGAAATACCTGGCAAATGGGGTACTTACTACGCTTGAAGATTATGAAGGATTTGTGACTGCTGCCCCTATAAATAAAGGCGAACAGATAACAACAACAAATTTTGTAAAACCCGAGCAGATAGGTCTTGCCTTTACAATTCCTGATGATATGGTAGCCATATCTATTCCAATTGATGAAGTAATAGGAGTATCATATCTGGTAAATGTAGGCGATATGGTAAATATTAT
>CAZAJW010000155.1:0-1662 GCA_964485485.1 uncultured Atribacterota bacterium
ATGGAGACCATGATCCAGTAGGAACTCTGGGTGGCTGGAACCTGGTTGTTTACAAAGATGCCCCCAATAAAGATATGGCTTTTAAATTTATAGAGTTTCTAACAAGTAAAGATGTTAATCTGAAAACTGCCTCACTGCTTCCGGCAAACGTAGAAGCTGCTGAAGAATTCGCAAAAGATAGGGTAGGACCAGACCTTATTATAGAAGGTATAGCAAAAGCAAAACCAAGACCTATTTCCCCAGTTTATCCGCAAATATCAGAAGTACAGCAGGATATGCTTCAGGAGATATTTAGCGGTACTTCAGTTGAAGAAGCAGTTGAATCTGCAAATGTTGAAATACAGGCAATACTGGATGAGTTGTACCAGTAGTTTGTCTATCATTATGTTGCTAAATCAGGGAATGGATAAAAATCCATTCCCTGATTATAGAGATTATAATTCAAAATTATTTTAAAAGATTAAAAGCAGCTAAAGAAAAGTATATAATCTAAACAGCTTTTATAGAACAATAGTTGAATAAATTTAATTTTATAATTTTTAATATTGTAGAATTATAAAATCATTAAATGATAAATGAAACAGGATAAAAATAACTTATTAACTGCTTATATTTTTATAATACCAACTTTAATAGTCCTTGCAGCTATAATATTTTTCCCAATGCTCAAAACAGCTTACTTAAGTTTCTTTAATATTTCTTTTATAACAACAGCACCAAAATTTGTTGGATTTGAAAATTACATTAAGATATTTAGTTCCCCTCTTTTTTTAAAAGTCATAGTAAACACCATTATCTGGACAACATTTGTTGTGTTTTTTCAGTTCATTTTAGGATTTTCAGTAGCATTACTTTTAAATAAACAGGTTGCTGGAAAGGGATTGATAAGGGGTCTGATCCTTATCCCCTGGGTCATCCCGGGTGTAGTTGCAGCTATTATATGGAAATTAATGTATGACCCACAGCTGGGTATTATAAATTCTTTTTTGATGAGACTGGGATGGCTTGATAATTATTTCCCATGGCTCGGTAACAAAAATACTGCACTGCTTGCTGTAATAATTATAGCAATCTGGAAGGGTTTCCCATTTTCAGCAGTTATGTATTTAGCAGGGCTTCAGGGAGTTGACAACGACCTGGTAGAAGCTTCAATGATCGATGGCGCTAATTACTTTCAAAGATTAATCTGGATAGTTATTCCCCAGATATCATCTATAATCAAACTGGCATTATTATTGACAACCTTCTGGACTTTTAATTACTTTGAAATAATATATGTCTCCACAAATGGAGGCCCAAACAATGCTACTGAGATATTTCCTACAATGATCTATGACCTTGCATTTTCACAGGTCAGGTACAGTTTCGCATCAACGTATGCTGTTATCTCGGTTTTAATATTGTTAATTTTCGGTATTTTATATATTAGACAACTACGCCGGTCAGGGGTGATTTGATGTCATATGGTTTAAGTAAAAAGAGTATTCTTTCAAAAATATTATTTACTGCCATAAATCTGATTATGCTTGTTGTTATTCTGCTTCCCATCGTCTGGATGGTCAGCTTTTCATTAAAACCAGAACATGAGCAGTTTGATATTCCAACTACTTTTTTTTCTAAAAACTATACAATAGAAAATTATAAAAAAGCACTATATCCTGA
>CAZAJW010000156.1:0-9567 GCA_964485485.1 uncultured Atribacterota bacterium
GCACCCGTAAAGCGGGTGGTTTTAAGAACCTTCAAAAGAGGTTTAGTTATTTGCTACTTTTTAGCTCTTTTTCTTTCAATTTTTTATTTAACCTTTAGCCATAATATTTCTCAAGCAATATAACTTCCAACTTTGTACTTCAGGTGAAAAATTATCATCTAGCTACTCTTAATCTTTTTATGGTTAAATAAATATTATATTACTTACTTGAATTTTTATATAGTTTCATAAAATTCATTATTTTAATTTCTTTACTCTGTTTTTCTATTTCATTAATGGCCTTTTTAAGCTTATCTTCTTTTAACAAAGCAGTTAAGATTCCAATACTTAACTCGCTATCTTTGTTGTTTATTTCAGCAAATTTCTCAACCAATAGTTCATTCTGTGCTAAAATTTTCTCTATTTTATCACTATCACCTTGTTTCGCTTGTTTTTGAATTCTTATAAAATAGTAATTTTCTTCCTTTTCAAACGGCTGAACCTTTAATTCCTTAAAATCCTGTAAGAGGTAATCATACTCGAAATATTGTGGCTGTCTGATTATTCGTACAATATCACTGACAACCATACTTCCACCGGCAATCCCTCCTGCGCCTGCCCCGGAAAAGAACAATTCTCCGTAACTTTCACCATATAATATTATTCCATTATCGGCACCATGTATATTGGTCAGAAAATTATTCTGGTCAACAAGCATTGGTTCTACCCGAATATCCAGACAATCCCTTTTCTTCCTGGCCATAGCCAAAAGTTTAATCCGATAACCAAGCTTTTTAGCCAGCTCAATATCCTCATGTTCGATATTGGTTATGCCGGAATAATTAATCTTATCGATACTTAAGCGGGTTCGGAAGCCAAGTGAAGATAAAATAAAAATTTTATAAAGGGCATCAATACCCATAATGTCTTTGCTTGGGTCAGCCTCAGCATAGCCCATTTCCTGGGCTTTTGTTAATGCTTCCCGCTGGGTCATGTTCTGCTCAAACATAAGGTCTAAAATATAATTAGTAGTACCGTTTAAAATACCCGAAATCTCATCTAGAGGGCAAGAAGTTAAAATATTTGAAATAACCCCCAGAATAGGAATTGCACTTCCTACCGAAGTTTCAAATAAAAACTGTACCTGATTTTGGCGAGCTATCCTGATTAATTCATAGCCATGTTTTGCCACCACTTCTTTGTTTGGTGTTACCACATGCTTTCCTGCCTCTAGGGCTTTTTTTATTAGATTATAAGCCGGGTATTCACCACCAATAGCTTCAACAATAATCTGTGCCTCCGGATGGTCGATAATCTGCTCAGCAGAGCTAGTAAAAATAGAATCGTATTTTTTGGACTTCGGCTTTCTATTTATGTCTAAATCGACTAATCCTATTAATTTTATCTTATGGGGGCTTATTCCTTTTTCTATAAAATCTTTCTTTTTATCTATAATTTCCAGGACTCCCTTCCCCACATTTCCTAATCCCAAAATCCCTATTCCAACTTCTTTGTTTCCCATCATCCCTAAATACCTCATCAATTAATTTTGTATTAAATCTATTTTGTTTATAAAAAAAGCCTTCCGTCATATTAAAGACGAAAGGCTTTTCGCGGTTCCACTTTATTTTCTGAACAATTGTATTAATTGTCCAGACAGCTCATCTATCTTAACCTCCGGGTTGGTCTTCGGATATTTATTATCCTACTCTTCCCTTCATCGGTCTTCCCATATAAATTTTTTGTTATTCTATCACCGGTTTCTTTTTTTGTCAAAAGAAAATTGTGATATAAAAAATTAATCAATCACCTGGGATTGTGGGACAGTTGCTACGCTGGCAACCTTGTCATCCTGGTCCAGGTTCATAACCCTTACACCCATGGAATTTCTACCGGTACGGCTGATTTCTTTTACCGGAACACGAATAATAATACCTTTTTGGCTGATAATAACCAATTCGTCTCTTTCGCTAACCACCTTAACAGATATCACCTCTCCGCGTTCTTTGCTAAAACGTATCGATTTTACGCCTTTACAGCCTCTTGCTTTAGCTAAGCGATAAGATTTTAAGTGAGTTCTTTTGCCTGAACCGTTTTCGGTAATTAAAAGCAGATCCTCTTCAGAATCAGGATTTACCAAGCTGATATCAAGCAAATAATCGTCTTTTGATAATATCATCCCTCGGCATCCCATGGCAGTTCTGCCCATAGACCGAATATTTTCGCCGGAAAAGTAAGTTGATTTCCCTTTTCGTGTGCTCAGGATAACATTATCCCTACCACCTGCCAATCTCACCCTAATTAATTCATCACCGGGATTTAAAGAAATAGCAATAATCTCCTTGTTCTTCAAGCTTGAAAATGCACTTAAAGGAGTCTTTTTGACCTTTCCGTTCTTGGTTGCCATATAAAGAAACCATTTGTTTTCCTCTCGAGATTTATTAAGCTCATCTGAGCGAATCGGAATAACTGTTGTAATGCGTTCATCTTTTTGGGTTCCTAATAAATTAACGACTGCAATACCTCTTGAAGTCCGTCCTCCTTCGGGAATTTGATAAGCTTTTCTTCGATACACTGTCCCTTTGTTAGAGAAAAATAAAATATCATGTAAATTAGTGGTAATATAAAGATTATCTACCAAATCTTCTTTTTTTACTCCCATCCCAATAATGCCTCTGCCGCCTCTTCTCTGTTTCCGATAAGTATTTAGGGGTAATCTCTTTAAATATCCGTCTTTGGTATAAGTAATTACGATATCCTCTTCGGCAATAAAATCTTCCACTTCAAATTCTTTTTCTTCTTTAACAATCTGGGTAAGCCTGTTATCAGCATATTTTTTCTTTAAATCCAGAAGTTCGTCTTTGATGGTAAGCATAAGTTTTCTTTCATTCTCTAAGATATCCTGCAAATAAGCAATTCTTTTAATTAGCTGTCTATATTCTTCTTCTAATTTCCTTATTTCCAATGAAGTAAGTCTTTGTAAACGCATATCCAGGATTGCCTGGGCTTGCTTGTCGCTAAGGTTAAAGCGTTTTCGTAATCCCTGATGAGCCGTTTGCACATCTTTTGATTTCTTAATAATCTGAACCACTTCATCAATATTAGCAAGAGCAATCTTAAGTCCTTCTAAAATATGGGCTCTTTCCCTTGCTTGTTTTAACTCATAACGGGACCGGCGCTCTACGACATCCTTGCGATGAGCTAAAAAGCTATTTAATGCATCACGCAAATTAAGTAGTTTAGGCTTTCCATCCGCAATAGCTAACATATTAATACCAAAAGAGGTTTGTAGTTTGGTATGTTTATATAGTTTATTCAAAACTACATTTACATTGCTGTTTTTCTTTAATTCAATAACAATCCGCATTCCGTTTCTATCTGACTCGTCTCTTAATGCGCTAATTTCGGTTATCTTTTTATCTTGAACCAAAGATGCGATGTCCTCTACCAGATTGGCTTTATTCACCTGATAGGGTAATTCTTTGACAACCAATACTGGGGCAGCTGTTTTGTTTTTCTTTTCAAAATTCTCGGTAATAATTCTGGCCTTCAGGGTAATAATGCCTTTGCCTGTCTGATAGGCTTGCTGTATTCCCGAAAAACCATAAATAGTGGCACCGGTTGGAAAATCAGGTCCCGGTAGAACTGTCATAATTTCTTTGATCTCTGCTTCGGGCTTATCAATTAACATAACACAGGCATCAATTGCTTCTCCGAGGTTATGTGGAGGAATATTAGTAGCCATGCCTACCGCGATACCGGAGGAACCATTTATTAATAATTGAGGAACAGGCGCCGGCAATACCGTCGGTTCCTCCAGAGAATTATCAAAATTAGGGATAAAATCAACCGTATCTTTTTTGATATCGACTAACAATTCTTGTGCAAGAGGAGACATTCTAACCTCGGTATAACGCATGGCTGCTGCCGAATCGCCGTCAATGGACCCGAAATTTCCCTGCCCGTCTGCCAGCGGATAACGAATGGAAAAATCCTGTGCCATCCTGACAATCGTATCATAGACCGCTGTATCACCATGTGGATGATATTTACCGAGTGTGTCCCCTACAATCCTGGCTGATTTTTTATGTGGTCTATCCGGGGTATTCCCTAACTTATACATAGAATAAAGAACACGCCTATGTACCGGTTTTAAGCCATCACGAACATCCGGAATCGCCCTGCCTATAATAACGCTCATGGCATAATTTAAATAAGCAGTTTTAATTTCACCTGTAATATCAGTGGGCATTTCCTGAGGTTTTGATACTTCTATTTCTTCTTTTTCTTCTTTTTCTTCCTGCTTTTCTTTGCTTTCATCATTACTCATAATATACCAACTCGTTTTTTAATTTCTTTTTCTTTATACATTTTAAAAATATTAGACATCCAGTTCTTCAACTTCTGCACTATGCTGGTAAATAAAGTCTTTCCTGGGTTCTACCTTTCCACCCATAAGGATGGTAAACATCTCATCTGCTTCCAAGACATCCTCTAATTCAACTCTTTTTACTACCCTGGTCTCCGGATTCATAGTAGTTTCCCATAATTGGGAAGGATTCATTTCCCCAAGCCCTTTGTAACGCTGGATGGAATAATTTCCTTTTAATTCTTTTGTTTTTTTATTTAAATCTTCATCGGTAAAGAGATAATCATTTTTCTTGTTATAACTCAGTTTATACAGAGGAGGTCTGGCAATAAAGATTTTCCCTTTTTCGACCAGAGGTCTCATATAACGATAAAAAAATGTCAATAATAAAGTTTTGATATGTTCTCCGTCAACATCAGCATCAGTCATAATAATAATTTTATGATATCTCAACTGTGCCAGGTCAAATTCACTATCCTCTCCGATTTGTATGCCGGATGCAGTAATAATTGATTTGATTTCATTGTTTGCTAATATTTTATGCAGCCGTGCCTTTTCAACATTTAAAATTTTACCCCTGAGTGGTAAAATAGCCTGAAACTTTCGATCTCTACCCTGTTTTGCTGATCCTCCTGCCGAATCTCCCTCAACTATAAATATTTCCCGGTGAAAAGGATCGCGCTCAGAACAGTCAGCAAGTTTGCCTGGTAAGGAACCCAGGCCTAATCCATTTTTTTGTCTGACCAATTCCCGAGCTCTTCTGGCAGCTTCTCTTGCTTTTAAGGCAGATATTGATTTAGCCAGTATTTTTTGTACAACATCAGGATTTTCAATAAAATAGGTGCTTAGTTTATCATTTACAATGGAGGAAACAATACCTTTGACCTCATTATTGCCCAACTTTGTTTTTGTTTGTCCCTCAAATTGGGGATTTAGCAGTTTAACACTAATGACAGCTGTTAATCCCTCTCTCACATCGTTTCCGGAAAGACTTTGATCCGTTCCTTTTAGTGAATATTTTTTTTGGTTTGGAATGCTATCATTTTTGGCATAATCATTGATAGTTTTTGTTAAAGCAGTTTTAAATCCCGACAAATGGGTACCGCCCTCTTCGGTATGAATATTGTTAGCAAAAGAAAGAATGTTCTCTAAATAACCGGAATTATATTGAATAGCAATCTCTACCTCTACATCATCCTTTTTACCACTAATATAAAAGGGTTTACTAAAAAGCACATCCCTGTTTTTATTTAGATATTTAACAAATTCAATAATTCCGCCATCATATTTATAGATAACGTTCCTATTATCCCGTTCATCTATTAATTCTATTTTTACTCCTGCATTAAGAAAAGCGAGTTCCTTTAAGCGATGAGCAATAATATCAAAACTAATATTTATTTCTTCAAATATTTCAGGATCCGGCCGATAGGTGATTTGAGTACCGGTTTTTTTGGTACTTCCAATTACTGTCAAATCATTAATTGGCTTTCCTCTCTCAAACTTCTGGCTATAAATCTTTTTATCTCTACTTACCGTTACTTCCAGCCATTCTGACAAAGCGTTAACCACAGATATTCCAACACCATGAAGACCTCCGGAAACTTGATAACTTCCGCTGCCAAATTTTCCCCCGGCATGTAATTTAGTAAGAACAGTGGTAACGGCGGGTAGGTTTGTATTACTGTGTATATCTACCGGGATACCGCGACCATCATCAATGACTGTGACACTATTATCCTGGTGAATGATAATCTGAATTTTACTGCAATACCCTGACATTGCTTCATCAATACTGTTATCCACCACCTCATCAACAAGATGATGTAAACCCCGAGTCCCGGTAGTTCCAATATACATACCCGGTCTTTTTCTAACAGCCTCCAGACCCTCTAGGACCTGGATTTCTTTAGCAGTATATTGAGATTTATTGGGAATTGTATTTTTAACCATTTCTTTTGTACTCCAACAGACAAAATTAAACCGTGACTAGTAGCCACGGCTTATGAATAAACCTTATATTTAGTAGCTTGTTAGTTAATATAATACTATATAATAAGAATTTTGTCAACAAATAAGCCGTGAAAGATTATATTATTGTTGTATTTATAATCATTTTTATATGTTTTATTAACTATTTATGTCTATAATATATTTTAATAACTTAAGAATATGTATGTTATGCTTTATTTATTTTTAAAGTACTTGGTATCGATTCTAATAATAATATTTTTTACTATATTATGTCCAATATTTTGATTTATTAAATTTATAATCTCACCTTTTCTTATTTTTAATTCATTAGCCCAGACATGATTTTTTACTCTAATAAAGAGATTGTTATCTTGAATTTTTATAGGTTTAGCATTAAGGGCTATTTTGTTAGGAATAAAATCTTCCCATGACTGAAATATATTATACCCGTTAATTCTCTGTGTCCAATTACGGGTTTTTAAATAGGAACTAATAATCTCTCCAATATGTTTTGGGGGAATATTTTTCATTGTTCTTCCACTATTCCGTTTTTTACTTGAAAAATTTTTGCACTTTTAATTATATCCATCTGTGATAAATTATCCAGTCCAATACTGGTAATAAATGTTTGCATAGCCCTTTCTTTTATTAACTGAATTAAAAAAATTCTTCTTTCCGGATCAAGTTCAGACATAACATCATCCAACAATAATGGGGGGTATTCGTTTTCTTTTTCCTTAAGAAGTTCCAGTTCGGCAAGCTTTAAAGACAATACAGCCGTTCTTTGTTGTCCTTGTGAACCATAAATTCCCAAATCAACAGTATTGTTCATTATAAAATAATCATCTCGGTGTGGACCTATTGTGGTCACCTTTAATTGTAGGTCTTTTTCAAGAGCATTTTTGAGCTTAAAGTTCATAATTTTACTTATCTCCTCTTTGTCGTCAGTATAATCAGTTAATACATTACTGTTATATTTAAGTTTTATTGTCTCTTTATTTTCAGTCATCATTTGATGAAAAATTCTTGCTTTTTGATTTATTTTTTGAAGAATTTTAATTCTATATAAAATAATTAATGTTCCTAACTCTATAATTTTTTGGTCCCAGGCTGCTAATTGATTAGTAATTTCATGTTTATTTCTTTCGTTTTTCAATAATGTATTCCTTTGAAATAAAATTCGATTATAATTCTTTAAATATTGATAATAAGTCGAGTTAATATTAATGACCACTTCATCTAAAAATTTTCTTCTTATAGAGGGAGCGCTTTTAATAATTTGAAGGTCTTCTGGTGTAAAAATAACAGGATTAAATTTTTTGAAAAGTCCTGTTTTTTTTTGATATTTTTTGTTTATTTTAATAACTTTCTTAAGCTGATTAGTTTGATTTTTGGACTTCTCATTATTTTGCAGTAAAATATTAACATGAAAAGTTTCTTCGTTTAATTGAACTTCTCCTAAGATATAGGTTTTCTTTTTATTCCAGTTAATTAAATTACTATCATCAGTTGTGCGATAAGAACTTCCTCTCATTAAAGTATAAATGGATTCAATGATATTAGTTTTACCCTGTGCATTATTACCAATAAAAATATTTAAGGAAGAATTAAGGTTAATAGATAAATCTAATAAATTTCTAAAATTAATCAGCCGTATTTTTTGGACATTCAAATTATTTCCCTTCCTCTATTTTTAATCCATTCGTACTGGCATTAAAATATAACTATATTGTTTTTCTTTATCGATTGGCCTAATCATAGCAGGATTTAAATTTTCATTTAGTTTCATCTCCGTATTGTCTGTTTTAATAACTCTTAAAACGTCCATTATATAACGAGAATTAAAGGCAATTTCTACATAATCTCCTTCAATAATGCAGGGAATTTGTTCATATGCATCACCAATATCAGGGGTTTTTACTCTAATAATTACCTCTCCCCTATTCTCTCCTTTTTGCTGTTTAGAATTATGAACTTCCATTTTTACTGTATTTAAATCCTCTTTTACAAAGAGTGTAATTCTTTCCATTCTTTGTCTAAATTCTTCGGTTTCTATTTTAACGGTTGTTTTAAATTGACTGGGAATAATTTGATGATAATCCGGAAATTTTCCATCAATGATTCGAGAAAATACCCTGATTTTGTTTTTATCTCCTTCCGGATCCAATATAAAAACTACCTGTTTTTCTCCTATACCTATTTCAATCATACCTTCGTCTTCAAGGGAAAGTAATTTAACTAATTCAGATAGCGCTCGTTGAGGAATAATAACTTCAAAATCGTTTTCTGCTGTTATTTTGCTTTTTTCAGTTAATTTTATTTTTTTGAGAGCTAAACGATGACTATCGGTAGCAGCAACTTCAATTCCATTTTCTATTCTTTTAAATAATAATCCATTTAAAAATGAACGGTTTTCATCTTTAGAAGCAGCTAATATAACTTCCTGAATAGCATCTTTTAATATTTTTTTTGTTAATTTTATTTTTGTTTTACTTTGAATATCTGGAAAAGGTGAAAATTCTTCAGCAGAAAAACCAAAAATTTTATAATTAGAGGAATCTTCTTCTTTAAGATAAATAATATTATCTTCCCCAACTTCAATTTCTATATTTCCTTCCGGAAATTTTCTAATTAAATCGCTAAAAATTTTATTTGGTATAACAACTGAGCCATGTTCAATTATTTGGGCTGAAATATAACAATCAATCCCTATTTCCAAATCAGTTGAAAAAAGATGAATTTTATTATCTTTACTTACTTCAAAAAGTATGCCGTTATATATAGGTAAACCAAGTTTTGTAGAAATTGCTTTTTGAACTTTTTGAATTCCGTTAACTAAACTCTTTTGTGAACAAATAACTTTCATTATTTTTCTCCTCTTATTAATTATAGAAGATTAATTTTAACTAGATTTGTTTATATATAAAAATAGTATTAGAAGTAGTAATACTGTTAATAGTGTTAATAACACCATTATTCTTTTACTTTTTGATAATTAAAGGTGTGAATATAATTCTTAATAACATTATTTTTAATTAACAATATTAACAATAACATTTTAAAAGAAAAAAATTTTTAAATTATCAATAATTATAAAATATTAGGAACTATTCGGACTATTTTGTATCTGGCTAATTAACCTATCAATATTATATTTTAGTTTTTTATCATTTTTTAATTGTTCTTTTATTTTATTACAGGAGTGAATTACAGTGGTATGATCTTTTCCACCAAAAGAATCACCA
>CAZAJW010000157.1:0-4575 GCA_964485485.1 uncultured Atribacterota bacterium
ACCTATAAACCGGTAGCAGATACTTTTGGTTTTACCTATTATCCGATTGATGAACTGTACAGATAAAAATATTCTTATTTTAATTAATGATAAAGGACCCTTTACTTCCAAAAGTAAAGGGTCCTTTATCATTAAAACAATATTCATTTACAAATATAGTTATCATTCTTCTAATTAGTACATGCTTAGTACATTCCACCTGGCATGCCGCCTGGCATTCCGCCTCCACCTGGCATGCCTGGAGAATCCTTCTTTTCTTCAGGTTTATCTGCGATTAAACATTCCGTAGTAAGGACCATCCCTGCAATGCTTGCAGCATTTTGTAAAGCAGAACGCGTTACTTTAGTTGGGTCAATTATTCCTTTTTTGAACATATCTACATATTCACCCTCTGCAGCATCAAATCCAATTCCTTTGTCTTTTCCTCTCAACTTTTCAACAATTACAGAACCTTCATAACCCGCATTTTTTGCAATTTGTTTAGTAGGTTCTTCTAATGCTTTCTTTATAATTTCAACAGCAATCTGTTCATCGCCTTCAAGTTTGTATTTTGCTAAGGCAGGAATAATATTCAAAAGAACTGTTCCACCACCAGCAACAATACCTTCTTCAACAGCTGCCTTAGTAGCAGACAAGGCATCTTCTACTCTATGTTTCTTTTCTTTTAATTCAGTTTCAGTAGCTGCTCCGACATTGATAACAGCTACACCGCCAACCAATTTTCCTAAACGTTCTTGTAATTTTTCTTTATCATAATCAGATGTGCTTTCTTCTATCTGTGTTCTTATCTGTGCTTGTCTCTTCTTTATATCATCCACATTGCCTTTACCGCCAACAATAATTGTTTCTTCTTTGTTGACTTTTACCTGATGAGCAGTTCCTAGCATAGCAACATCAGCATTTTCCAATTTAAGACCTACTTCTTCAGAGATAACCTGACCACCAGTGACAGTAGCTATATCAGCTAACATTTCTTTTCTTCTATCACCAAAACCTGGGGCTTTAACTGCAACACAATTTAATGTACCCCTTATTTTATTAACAACCAAAGTTGCCAATGCTTCACCTTCTACGTCTTCAGCAATAATGAACAAGGGTTTACCCATTTGAGCAACTTTTTCTAAAATAGGGAGCAGACCTTTCATATTGCTAATTTTAGAATCTGTAATTAAAATTAAAGGATCTTCAAGTAGTGCTTCCATTCTTTCGGCATCGGTTACCATATATGGAGAGATAAATCCTTTATCAAATTGCATTCCCTCAACAACATCAAGAGTTGTTCCCATTGTTTTAGATTCTTCAACAGTTATTACACCATCTTTTCCAACTTTTTCCATAGCATCAGCAATTATGTTTCCAATTTCCCTATCAGCAGCAGAATTTGACGCTACGTTTGCAATAGATTCTTTATCTTTGATTTCTATACTTAACTTTTTAATCTCCTCAACAGCCTTTTCAACAGCCTTTTGTATTCCTCTTCTTAGCATCATAGGATTTGCACCAGCAGCAACATTCCTTAAACCTTCATGCAATATTTCTTGAGCCAATACTGTAGCAGTTGTAGTACCATCGCCAGCAATATCGTTTGTTTTTGTAGCTACTTCCTTAACAAATTGAGCACCCATATTTTCAAATGGGTCTTCTACCTCAATCTCTCGAGCAATAGTAACGCCATCATTGGTAATGGTAGGAGAACCATATTTCTTTTCTAAAACTACATTTCTTCCTTTGGGACCTAAGGTAATTTTAACACTATCAGCTAATGTGTCTGCACCTCGTTTTAATGCATTCCTAGCATTTTCATCAAATTTAAACTGTTTTGCCATGTTCTTTCTTCCTCCTTAATCAATGTTATCTATTAAATAATTTCAAAAACCTACAAATTTTTATTTTTGCTATTTCAAGATAGCCAATACATCTTTTTCGCTTAAAAGTAGATAATCTTCGTCATCATCATCTTTTAAATCCGTACCTGAATATTTTGCATAAACAACTTTATCGCCCTTTTTGAAATTCATTGGGAAAGTTTTTCCCTCATCATTGGTCCTTCCAGGTCCAACAGCCAACACTTCACCTACTTGTGGCTTTTCTTTTGATACCGTATCAGGTAAAACGATACCACCTCTAGTTTTTTCTTCTTCCACAAATGGTTTAACCAAAATGCGGTCACCTAAAGGTTTAATTTTTTTAATATCCATATCTGATCCTCCTTAAATGATTATTTTAAAATATTTAGCACTCTCATAGTGAGAGTGCTAAATTTACCTTTACTATATTATATAATGTATTATTATTTTGCAAATACCATTTTAGGCTATTTTGGGCTTTTTTTTATCATATTTTTCTTATAATCTTTTTTATATAACAATATATCCCTATTTATACCATTAACTATATTATTATTCCGTATAGACATCAATATCAAAAGAATCAGAAAATCCTTTTATTTTTTTATAATATCCAACAACTGCTATCATAGCTGCATTATCAGTACATAATTCCTTGGATGGGAAATATACTTCTTTATTAAATTTCTTACCAGATTCCAGCATTTCCTTTCTTAATGATTCATTAGCTGCTACTCCACCACCAACAACTATATTATTTATGTTATATTTTTCAGCAGCATAAAATGTTTTGCTAACCAAGGTCTCAATTACTGCCTGCTGGAAAGATGCACAGATATTCGCAATTTGCAGATCTTCTTTTATTTTTTTCTTTTCATTAACAAAATAAATTACAGCTGTTTTCAACCCACTAAAACTAAAATCCAAATTAGGAGTTTTTGTTAAAGGACGAGGGAATAAAATAGCATTTTTTTTACCTTTTAAGGCTATTTTTTCAATAATTGGACCTCCTGGGTATCCAAGATTTAAATATTTAGCTACTTTATCAAAAACTTCACCTGCAGCATCATCTCTAGTAGCCCCCAATATTTCATGTTTACCGATTTCCTTAACTAATATTAATGATGTATGACCTCCAGAAACAATTAATGATATAAAAGGAATTTTTATTTTTTTATGTACTAAAAAATTAGCATATATATGACCATCTATATGATTAACCCCAATTAGTGGTTTGCCTAAAGCAAATGCCATTGCCTTTGCAAAAGATAGACCAACAAGCAACGACCCTTTTAGACCAGGCCCATTTGCTATTGCTATCGCATCAATATCTCCCAATTTTATTTTTGCCTTTTTTACTGCCTCTTCGCAGGTAATAAGAATATTTTTCATATGTTCTCTGGAGGCAATTTCCGGAACTACACCACCATATTCCTGATGAATATCCATTTGTGAGGCAATAATATTAGATAAAATCTTATCTCCACTTTCAACTATTGCAACCGATGTTTCATCACAGGAAGTCTCGATTCCTAGAATAATTATTTTTTTAGTCATTTTGATTTATATCTTTCTGCAGTTATTCTTTGCTTTTCTTTTTTTATCTCAGCACCAGATTTATTTATATAAAAAGGTGACATTTCATATATATTATCTTGTACATTTTTCGATATTTTTTTATCTCCTATCAATGCTACATATTTTGCTCCCGGGGGATCTTGTTCTCTAACAATAAATTTAATATTATCGTTATGATAATATTTATTTTTGTCATCTCTCAAAATGCCTAATAATCCTTGCCCAACAACAAATATTTGTTCCTTGTATTTAGCAAATATCTGGCTTATTTTCGTCCAATTAAGGCATTGATATTCTTCAATTCTAACTAAATTCTCATTATTTCTTTCTTTTTTGTAAAAAGTAAAATAATATTCGTCTTTCCGTGCTTGAATTATTGGACATAAGATACCAGGCAATTCTTTCCATTTTAAAGCATATGCTTCTAATGAATTTACCCCTATAATTGGAATTGAAAGTGAAAAAGCCAATCCTTTAGCAGTAGCAAGTCCTACTCTCAGTCCAGTGAAAGAACCTGGCCCAACTGAAACAGCAATACCATCTAATTCATTCAAATTAATTTCAGAAATTTTCATTATATTTCTTAACGACGGAATTAATATAGAAGAATGTGTAATTCCAGGTTTATTAATCATATAATCGAAAATTAAAACCTTATTTTCAATAATTGTTAGATTAAGAATATCAGTAGTTGTGTCAATTCCCAATATTTTCAAGTTTTTTAAAATCCTCCATTAAATCCTTGTATCTGCGGCCAATTGGTTGAAAAGTAATAATCCTCTTTGAATATTTTTCACCTAATTTTATGTTTATTACCAATAATTCTCCTGGCAAGTAATCACTAATTCTATCACCCCATTCAATTAGAGTAATCCCATTACCATAAAAATATTCTTCATACCCTAGTTTCTCAATCTCTTCTTGTGAATTAAGCCTGTATAAATCAAAGTGATATATAGGTATCTTTGCATTATATTCTCTAATAAGAGAGAAAGAAGGGCTCGAGGTGTGGCTTTTACTATCTAACCCTGAAGCAATACCTTGAACAAAACATGTTTTCCCCGCTCCTAAATCACCCATAAATGCAATTATATCGCCCTTTTGCAGGAGTTTTCCCAATTTTTTGCCTAAAGATATAGTTGCTTTTGGA
>CAZAJW010000158.1:0-5631 GCA_964485485.1 uncultured Atribacterota bacterium
GTTTTTTAACAGCTATCATTATAATAAGTGCCTCCCTAACCAATCAATCATATAAGGGACAATTATATCAAAATAATCCTGGCAACAATGATTGGCATCATCAATATAAAACAATTCCTTTTCATCACTCTTCGCCCATTCCATAAAGTAATAAGCATGTTCGGAAGGCACTGTTTTATCTTTGCCTCCCTGAATAATCAGCATAGGACGATCCATAGGAGGACATGATTTAATATCAAGATGGCCAAAATGTTCAAACACTTCACTCATACTATGGTAACCAGTCATATAATAAATTGAACGCCTACTAGGAATGCTCAGTTTTTTAAGATGTGAAAGTGAGGGGAAATAGGCATAACCACCGTTACTTATAACACAATCAATCCTGGAATCCAAAGCCGCCGCTTTTATAGAAGAAAATCCTCCGAAACTAATTCCCATGACTCCAATTCGATCTATATTAATATTAAAGTCATTATTTACTTCCAACCAGTCAATGATAGCAAGGATAGCTTTCTCATAATCAGGTATTAAACGCATTTTTTGATGCATTTCACCCTGGCCAGGTCCATCGAAATTAAATACATTAAATCCCGCTCTTAAGAAATCCTGGGCAAAGAAATGGTTTTCTACTTCTTTTATATTATTCAAAACATTGACAAATATTATCAAGGGTTGACCGGGCTGGCTGGTCAACATAAGATATCCTGGTATCTCCACTCCTCGAAAGGGAATTTCGATTCTAATCGGTCTTTCTTTTTCATTATATAAAGCAATTGCCTTTTGATAACATTGCCTGGCAAGATTTTGAGCCTCAATTTTTTCCTCAACATCATAATAGTTAATAAAATCACCTATATGGTAACAGCCTGCTGCGCTATGAAAAAGTTGTCGAGATAAAAATAAATTGCCTTCTTTTCTGGCATTTTCCGCCAACTCTTCCAATTCCCGTCCTTCTTTAGTCCACTCTTCACACCAGTCAAAATAATTTTTAACCCGCTTGACTACTCGTTCACTACGAGCTGGGTCAACACCACAATAAGAAAAACGATTATAATCGGTAGTAGTGATCATTTTTTGCATAGAAATCATGCGAGCATACATTCTCTCCCAAAATTTCATACTAGGCAAGGTGGGTAGAGGCAATACAGGAACATCAACAATAGCCTCCTCGAGTTTTTCGATTGCTAGCTTTTCTCTTTCTTTGATTTCCTCTTTTAATTGTTCCAAAAGGGACAATTTAAAACCTTCCTGATAGACTTTTTTGCTGTAAATAATTTGGCTATCTCTAGGTTGGTCAACCAGCAAATCAATAAATTCAATTTCCTTGCTATCAAGGTCTTCCATCGACCCTAAATACAAATGAAATATGGCTGAATCAAATTTATTTTCAATATAATCTCTTACAGCAACATTATCATGAATAGTTTCTGCCATAGAAAAACTAGTTAAGCTAAAAATAATAATTAAGATATTTATTACATTTACCAAAATAATATGGTTGTATTTATAGAAAAAATATTCTCTCGACATTTTACCTATCTTTCTCCTTTTTATATTTCTTTAATACTACTTTTATGTTATATCTATACACTTAATTCAACCACAATTTTTTCGCATCTAATCCAGGCAATGGGTTCCCTTTAAATTAGGCAACTTGTTTTAGGACTGTTTTGATTTGAGTAATTCTTTTAGTTTCTTTTGGTTCAATTCTCTCCAGATAAAAGGTGTTTTTTTATTTTCATGCACAGATAATTGCTGTTCAAAAGGTTTCTTATCCTCATTTTGGTAGAAAATTCCCAGGGGTAGCTTTTCTTTTTCCATCGCCCTACTTAAAGCTTGATTACGGTCATGCGAGTCATGGTCTTCTAAATCATAAGTATGTTCTTTAAACCATTTAAAGGTATTTACTTTATTAAAAGTGACACAGGGCTGAAAAATATCTACCAGGGCATATCCGGAATGCTGAATTGCTTTTTTAATAATATCAGCAGTTTTCTTAGTATCCCCGCAAAATACTCTGGCTACAAAAGAAGCACCCATGGAAATAGCCAATGCCAGGGGATTAACAGGTTCGGAAATCACACCATTAGTTTGTACTGGCGTTTTAAAACCAAATTCGCTGGTAGGAGATGCCTGCCCTTTTGTCAATCCATAGACCATATTATTGTGCACCAAATGAGCAATATTAGGGTTACGCCTTATTGTATGAAGAAAATGGTTTCCACCTTCACCATACATATCTCCATCTCCTCCTTCGGCAATGACTGTTAATTCAGGATTACAAGCTTTAATAGCTGTAGCTGGAGGTAAAGCCCTGCCATGCAATCCGTTAAACATATTAACATTTAGATAATGCGGTGTCTTGGCAGCCTGGCCTATACCCGAAACTATTACCACCTGCTGAGGTTTGAGTGATAGTTCCTTTAAAGCCTGCTGTAATGCCTTTAATATCATAAAATTGCCGCAACCGGGACACCAGGCTGTTTTAACTTGTTCTATTTCAAACTGTTTAATTTTTGTCATTTTTGACCTCCCTTTTTGGAAATAGCATTATTAATTTCCTCAGCCAGCTCATCACTGTAAAAAGGTAAACCGTTGTATTTTAATATCTTTGTATCAATATTGATACCGGTTGAGGTTTCTAGTAATTGAGCGAATTGACCATTATAATTATTTTCTATTAAAATAATCTGCTTGGCTTTTTTTAGATATTTTATACTTTCTGCAGGAACAGGATACACCTGTTTGAAATGCAACAAGGCTACATCGGGTAGATGCAGTCGATCAAGGGCTTCCTTGATAACATGGTAGGTAGATCCCCATCCTACACAAAGAACACGATAATCTTTCGGTCCCAATAGATTCGGTGCAAAAGCCTCTTTTTTAAAGTCATTCAGTTTACTGTTTCTCTTTTCCATCATCTTAATCCTGACTTCCATGTCTTCAGTAATCAGGCCGTACTCATCATGTTCATCACTATCTGCTCTTACTAATCCTTCACCATGATTGGGAATTCCCCTAGGAGTTATTCCATTATCTTTATCCAGACTATAACGCTGGTAGTCAGCATCTGTCTTAATGATAAATCTATCTATTTTTCCCTGTGGAACATTAAATGTTTTTATATTATAATAAGTATCCATAGTATACTGATCAGTCAGAATAAACACCGGAACCTGATACTTATCAGCCAGATAAAAAGCTTTTTGAGTAACCTCATAACCTTCTTCAATTTGCCCGGGAGCCAGAATAATTCTGGGAAATTCTCCATGACCGGCATATAGGGCAAGCTGCAGATCTCCTTGTTCGGTACGGGTAGGTAAACCGGTAGCGGGACCGGGGCGTTGAGCTAAATGAATAACCAGAGGGCTTTCTAGCATTCCGGCCAGGCTGATACCCTCGGTCATGAGAGCCAACCCGCCTCCTGAAGTAGTAACCATAGCACGTCCTCCGGCATACCAGGCTCCAATGGCCATGTTAATAGCCGAAATCTCATCTTCAGCCTGTTCAGAAATAATATCAAAGTCATTAGCATGTTGGGATAGGAAAACAAGTACACCCGTGGAAGGAGACATAGGATAGGAAGAAATAAAATTACATCCACCGGATATCGCCCCTAAACCAATTGCTTCAGCTCCGTTAACTAAAAGATTGTCTTTAATCTCCTTGGATTTTTTCATATGAAGAAATTTGTCAAAATTTATATGCTTCTCTTTAACCAATCTAGCTGCCTCCTGAAATCCTTTCTCCAGGGCTCGAATATTATCGGGAATAAAATCTTCTTTTTTCTTTTGAGTAAAATAACTCTTTAAAAATTGTTTTCCTTCTTTAATATCTCCATCAGTTAATCCCAATAAAAGGCCCACTGCTATAGTATTGGCAAAGATAATATTACCAATTTCTTTAGCCATATTGGAGAAGGAAACATCTACAACTTCCCTATCAGTATCAAGTTTTTCCCTATCTCCAATAATGGTTGTGTTTTCGCTAAGGCGATTTGCAACATGTGGAATAGCATCCTTATCCAGGGGTATCAAAAGATCTATTCGCCTAACAGGTGCCTGAACCGGGTGATCGGAAACGCGGATTTGGGTAGAATTACTCCCCCCTCTTACACGGGACATATACTCTTTGGTAGCAAAAACATGGTATCCGGAAAGTTTCAGCATTCGGGTTAATAATTGTTCGACTGTTTGAATACCCTGTCCTGCTCCACCGCAAAGAACAATAGAAACGTCATGTTCCTGTTTATTTTTACTTATATTTTTTTTCTTCATTTTTATCCTCCTTACTTGTTTTTTTTCTGTTTATGATTTATTTTTTTTAACAGGCGGAATGGAGGGTTTCTTATAAGGTATAGGAATGTATTGGACAGATGGGCGTTTTCCGGGACTCTGAGGATAGAAATCCATCAATTCATAAATTTCCTTAGGCATCTCAGTTGAAACGCATAATCCTAACTCTTTTGCCTCTTCGAATTTAATGGGATAATCATGAGTCCACCTTCCGTCAGTCAAGGTTTGGGCAATTTTTTGAGCTTTTTCTTCAGTACAATTATTTTCAGTGAGCAATTTTTTAACAAAATTATAAACCTGAGTTATAGCCTTTCGGGCAATGTCAGCCTGAATGATTGTTTCATCATCAATTTCGTTTTTATCTTTATCTTTAAGTACATTTAAGATTGAAACCGCTGGATACTGACCTAACTGGGGGTCTACGGGACCCAATACAGCATTTTCATCCATAATTATTTCGTCTGCTGCCAGTGAAAGCATGGTTCCGCCACTCATGGCATAATGCGGAATAAAAACGGTAACCTTTGCCTTATGTCTTATCAAGGCAGAAGCAATCTGTTCTGCTGCCAATACCAAACCGCCCGGTGTATGCAAAATAATATCAATCGGAACATTGTCATCGGTAAGTCTTATTGCCCTTAGAATAGCCTCCGAATCTTCAATATTGATATACCTAATAAGCGGTATGCCCAGGATGCTCATGGTCTCCTGACGATGAATCATAGCTATAATTCTGGAACCTCTCTTTTTTTCAATACGATGAATAAGAGAAATACGGGAAGATTCCAAACCCTTTTGCCGTAACCAAGGAGAGAGCATTGAAAAAATAATGAAAAACCAGAAGAATATGCTTAAATATTCCATTGATATACCCCCGTATAATGCTTAAATTAATTATACTCATTATAAACAAAGAACATGCTTAAAGCAATGGATTAAAATAAAAGGAGCTCCTTAAAAGATTTATTTTAAAGTGCTCCCTTGTTAATTTAGTATAACAGTTTTTAGTTTATCGTTTTTTGTTTTTAGTAAATATAAATACTGTAAATAGAAAATCATGTCACTGCGAGGAAAAAAGTGACAAACTAATCTCATCCACTTATAACAAAGTGGTTATTCGTTAATATTTAGTATTATTTTGATAAGTAATCAAAACAAATGATAAGTTTATTAGCTATGCGTTACATTTAGAATGATTTACACAACAGGTTTTTAATTAGAAAAATTGTATTTGACTTTTACTGAAAACTGAGAACTATAAACTAAAATCTGTGTTTCACACTCGATACTCTTCTATCATTTCCTCCCCCTCACCCTGACCCTCTCCCTCCGA
>CAZAJW010000159.1:0-2021 GCA_964485485.1 uncultured Atribacterota bacterium
TATGAAAAATGAAAGGGTAAAACAATGAAAGCATTCCCTAAAATATTTCCAGTTGGTTCAGACTACATACAGAATTTATTTAAAGGTGATGTAGAGATTACCGAAAAAATAGACGGCAGCCAATTTGATTTTGGTTGTGATGAAAATAATCAAATTGTAATGCGTAGTAAGGGTAAAGAAATGTATTTTGAATCTTACGAGAAACTGTTTAACAAAGCAGTTGATTTTGTAGCTGACAAACAGGGGCTTATCTTAAAATATCCCGGAACTTATTTTTACTGTGAATATTTACAAAAACCCAAACACAATATCCTGTGTTATGAAAGAGTGCCGGAAAATAATTTAATCTTATTTGGTGTAAGGATAGAGGGCAATGGCTATATCTCAAAATACAATCAGTTAGAAAAATGGGGGAGAATTTTAGGGCTTGAAACTGTACCAATTCTTTATCATGGCAAAGTAAACAGTTATGAGGAATTATCCAAATATCTTGAAACTCCGAGTTGTCTGGGAAAAGAAACCGTTGAGGGAATAGTCATAAAAAATTATAACGAAACAGTATTAATAGGCGGCAATCTCTATCCAGTATTTGGTAAGTATGTTCGTGAAAGTTTTAAGGAAAAACATAATAAAGAATGGACAACGGGTAAAGACAGGGTGCAGATGTTTATTGATAGTTTTAGGACAGAGGCAAGATGGGATAAGGTAATACAGCACTTAAAAGAAAAGGGGGAATTAGTAAACGAACCCAAAGATATAGGTATTTTATTAAAAGAAATTGAAAGAGACTTGCTTGAAGAAGAGGAATTAAATATCAAGAATGGATTATATAAATTATTTAAAGACCAGATTTTAAGAAAGGCAAGAGCTGGTTTCCCGGAATATTATAAAGCTAAATTATTAGAAAAATCATTTGAGGCAAAAAATGAAAGCTAAAACTACAACAGATTACATAAAGGATTTCTACAAGGAGGTAGAACGTGAGGAAAAGAAAAAAGAGAGAGCTCTCAAGAGGAAACTTAAACGAGAGGAGGTGAAACGTGAAGCAGGGAAAGCTAAAAATAATATATAAAAACATGGACAATCAGGCAACTCTGCTGGACGCCAGAGATTTAATAAAAATATTGCAAATTCAAATAGAAAAATCTCTGGAACATTGCAGGGAGACAAATCAAAAAATAGAAACAAAAAGGGCGGCGTAAAAAACCGCCCTACTATAAAGGAGTAAAAATGTTTAGATGGACAGATGAAAATGATTATAACAAATTATTATGTTTTGCAAGTAGTATGCAGCATAAGGCATATGAGAAGAAATATCATAGCTACAATAAATTTAAGTTTTGGTTCTGGAACTTAATGGAACTCGTAGCTTTTAAAATTAAATCTTATATATGGCAAAGGGAGGTTAGTGATAATGAGAGAGATTAAATTTAGGGTATGGAATAAAAATCTATTACATATGTATTATCCCGAAGATAACGATATAGAGCCTAATCTATGGAGTCTTGAAAGAGATGTTAATGGTGGAAGATTAAATAGTGGAAAAGAGGGTATAGACATTCTTATGCAATACACAGGACTTCATGATAAGAATGGTAAAGAGATTTATGAGGGGGATATTTTAAAAGGAACTTCTTATTTATATGGATATGAATTAATAGATAATAAACAGTTTGATTATTTTGGTTATGTGGAGTGGGGGGAACAATGCGATGTAGGGTTATGCTGGCTTCTTTCAGATAAAGACGGCAGTTGGGAATTAAAACAAACCGTCCATCGTAACGCAATTGATTACTGCACTGGTGAAATTATCGGCAACATATATGAAAATCCAGAGTTAGCAAGGGAGGTTAGAGATGATAATAACTGAATATGATTTTAGTGGTGATGATATAGAAATAAAAGTTTTCGGCAAGGATAAAAAGGAATATGAAATACATTTCCTACCCGATGATAAGTTTAACTTATGGTGTGATGAAGATACTTTAAGGAAGCTGGCTGTAGCAATCAGTAAGACTATA
>CAZAJW010000160.1:0-1717 GCA_964485485.1 uncultured Atribacterota bacterium
GAAGCAGGAACTTTAACAATGTCAATATTATATTTCATGGCAGTGTCATTATAGAACTGTCGGGAAAAACCTATTTTATCCTCAGTATCTTTTAATTGATTTTGCAGGTCGAGGAAATTAGTACTGGCCTTTAAATCAGGGTAGCTTTCTGCTACAGCAAATAGTCTGCTTAAAGCACCTGCTAACTCTGAATTTGCCTGTAATTTTTCATCCGGAGTGTTTGCTGACAGGTATTTTGTTCTGGATTCAGTTACCTTTTCCAATGTTTCTTTCTCATGCTGGGCATAACCTTTAACCGTATTAACCAGGTTGGGAATCAGGTCAAATCTTCTCTTTAACTGAACATCAATTTGAGCCCAGGCATTATCGACCCTTCCCCTTAAAACAATTAGCCGGTTATAGGTAACAACTGCCCATAAGCCAATTAGTACCAGAAAAATCAAGATATAACTCATATTTATAGCTCCTTTTTAATCTATTTAAATTTTATTAAAATTCTATTGAAAATTATCCAGCAATGTTGCCGGATTAATAGTTATTATTATTTAACATTTATTATGTTAAAAAGCGCCGGCGCCTCCACCACCGCCACCTCGGCCTCCACCAGAAGAGAATCCGCCTCCGGAACCTTTGGAGGAGCTAGTTCTTACCAATGAATTACTGAATGCTTTATCAAAAGAGCGGAACATAGATGCATTTAACTGTCCATTTCTATCAGTCATATGATAAAGCAAAGCTGAATTTCCCATATTAATATTCTGATCAGCCAGCACAATTCGTAATTTTGAAATGACTTTTTCAGCTATCCCAAGAGAAATAGCATAAACCAGGTAATGTTCCCAGATAACCAGAGAAGGAATCTCATAATCTTTCATATTACTAAAATGCAACAAGAATCTCTTAAATGCAGACCATTTTTCATGTTCATTTACCCCTTCCCGGGTCTTTTTTCTAATTAAGCCTCCGTAGATAACTAATCCTATGCCGGTAATAATGACGGTCATTAACAAAGGGGCAAAGATAATCCAGGGCAAGCCAAAGAAAGATCCAACCACGGATAATATCAAAACACCGGCTAATTCCAACAAAAATATTTTAAATGAGACCTTAAAACCTTCTTTAGATTTACCAAAGTAATTGTATTTTTTAAATTCCTTGTTCACGCCTTTTTGCCATTGTTGATACTGATGCCGAAAAGAGCTTTGCGTTCTGGATGCTTTGGAATAGGATTCAATTTCTTTTAAGCTAACAGATTTTCCATCTCCTATACTATAAAAAAACCAATTGATTAAATGAATTTCATGCTGTTTTAAAGAGGAAGTATCTTTGTTCAAAAGAATAAACTTATAATCTTTCTTTTTTATCCATCCTCCACTTGTTACTTCCTCTATCTTCAAATATTTCTTTCGGGTCAAATCCATCAATGTAGCCATAATATCTTTGGTCCCTGCCCCCTGAACACTCATTAAATGACTCAAAACTGCAGGGGTAATATCAGCAGGCAATTCCCGATAATAATCCAACTGAATCTCTGGTTTAAGTTCACGGTCATATTTAAAATAAAGCCGAATTGCTATAATAATATTCAGCACAATAATAACAGGTATCAGCAACAGACCGAAAATGATAAATAAATTTTCCCTGTCTGATCGTCTTGCCCATGTTAATTCTTCCTGCATAATCTGAGCATATTGATCTTTATTGACTATCTTGCCGG
>CAZAJW010000161.1:0-1579 GCA_964485485.1 uncultured Atribacterota bacterium
CATAGGATATGTTTCCGGAAATCAGGATCTTTATTCTCAACTACAGAAAGCAGGTTATATTTTGGTTTTTAAGCCGACTATCCCTGATAATGACGGAAACATAAAAGGAAACATTGATGCAGACCTTGTTCTTCAAGCAATGATTGATTTTTCTGAATATGACAAAGCGGTTATTGTTTCCAGCGATGGTGATTATTATTCGTTAGTTAAATATCTTTATCAAAAGAATAAATTAAGGTGTGTGATGAGCCCATATAACAAAACTTGCTCAAGTCTACTTAAAAGATCTGCCAAAGAGAAGATTATTTTTATGGGTAATCTACGAAAAAAATTAGAATACAAAGGATAAGAAATGAAAAAGCACCGCAGAAGGACGAAACCTTAAGAGGTGCTTTTTCCTGTGAATTCTATCTATATATTATTATCATCTTATTTGTTTGTCAAGTTTTTTCTTTTTTCTTCCCATTCAAACCTATCCTTTGCCTTAACCTTTTCTAAAAATGGGGATAGATTTAAGATAGATAGACCTATCTCAAGAAGAAAATATTTCATATGATTATACATGTGAAAGCTAAACCTTGATCGACAAAATTCAGACTTTGTTCAGGGTTCGGAACAAAATAGACTTTAGACGCAAATTTATCTTACTATTTTCTTTCTGATAATTAATTTAAAATGAAATAAACTAAAATAATCCAGTTAAGCTTGAGTTATTTAAAGGGCTCTATCTAAAACAGATTTCAATTCAGCTAATTCCTCAATAGTTCGGATAAGATCTCGTAAGGGGACCAATTAGTGTTTAGTCTGATAAATTTGTGCTTCTATAGAATTTAGTTCCTCTTTAAGTTTAGAATATTTTTCGATTATGCGTTTCTTGTCTAAAATACCTTGGGTCAGAGCTATCTGGTCAAAAAAGAGAAACTTGTTGCCTTAATTACCCAATAAAGGGAAGCTATGGAAAAGATAGCGGGAGAAAGCAAAAAGACAGAAGACAAACATTTTGAGGAGAAAGAGAAAAAATCTAAAAAAATTCCCTCATCTGAAACCAAACCAGTTGATAAAAAGGAAGAAAAATCCAGAGAAGAATTTCTACCGGGAGAAAAGGGAAGATTTAGAGGAATGGATGAAAAAGAAAAGAATGGAAGAAAAAGAGATTTTGTGGTAAAGTATTACTCGATAGAGAAACTGGATATCTTGTAGATGTTGTATAAATACCGAAATAGTTTCAGCAAGAATAACATAAATAGATGAAAATGCTGGAAAGCCAAATAAAATAAGGGTTTAAGAGTAACGAGCCGGTGTAGCTCAATTGGAAGAGCAACGGAATCGTAATCCGATTTAGGGGGTTTTCGCTAACCCCCATCAATCCCCACAAAGCCAACCAAAACCCTTTTATAATAAGCCTTTCCCATTGTTTCTGTTTTAGTTTCTGTCCTGCCAGTTTATGCCAGTTTAGCTATCTTATGGACACTATATGGACACCAAATTACGAAAGATGGTTAAACGCAAAGAAACATATTTGAATATTTTAAATCTTTTACAATAGAGAAAGATTCGTTCCTCCCTCAATTATTCCAGT
>CAZAJW010000162.1:0-4656 GCA_964485485.1 uncultured Atribacterota bacterium
AAAGGTGCTGAAATTTTAGATGAGATTGTAGTAAGAGAAAAAAGAAAAAGGAGAATGTTGTAACCATCTATTTTTCGTTGGTAGGGAGTCCTTTTTTATTAAGAAAGAAGGGATAAAAATATTTTGAAGTATACGGCTATCATTTTTTTTGTAATTGTTACCTTTACTGATTTATATTTAATTAGTTCTAAACAGGAAAAGAAACGTTATTACACCAAGCCTTTCATTGTTCCTGGGATTATTCTTATTTATCTTTTATTTGCTCATCAATATAATAAATATTTAATGTTAGCACTTTTATTCTCATTTATTGGTGATTTATTGTTACTTTTTTCAGAAAAAAAATTATTTTTTAGATTGGGATTATTTGCATTTTTATCCAGCCATCTATTTTATATTTACACTTTTGCAGAAAATATTGCTTTTAATAGAATATCTTCCTTCTGGATTCCCTTGGCATTAATTCCTTATCTTATTTATGCCTGGAAAATTTTTCAAGATTTAAGACCATATTTAGAGCATTATTTTATCCCGGTAATTTTATATATTGTTACTATTATTGGAATGAGCTATGTTAGTCTATTTCGTTTCTGGACAAGCCAGGGAATTTCTTATTGGTTTCCATTCATCGGTTCAATATTTTTTATAATTTCAGATACACTTTTAGCCACCCGAAATTTCAAATATGGGCAGAAAAAAGGATGGATAAGTATAATGGCTAGCTATGTTTTGGCTCAACTTTTCATTATGATAGGTTTTACTTAGTTAGAAAGATAGTAAAAAGATATAAAATATCTTAAAGTTTCTTGACATTGACTGCCTGGATTGGTAGCATTTTAAATAATTTGTATATAAAATGGGAGTATGCCTAGGGTTCCGTTCTGTAAGTAGAAGCTGGACCAAGCGGTATAAGGTCTATTTGTTTAATATAAGCCAAATAGATTACACTTTTGGGATAAAAACCCGGAGGATAGGTTCCATAACTATTATCCTTCCGGGTTTTTTTTATTTCTATGTTAAATAGTTAATAAAAATGGTTTTACCATAAAAATATTAAGATAAGCTAGATGACAATTTTTCATCAGAAGTTTAATGTAGGAAGTGGGATTGCTTAGAAAAAGTTAAAACTCTTTTAGGGGTTTTTAAAAGCACCCGCTCTGGGGGTGCGATATTTATTGAAATAATTTATACATATATTAAATAAGGGTTAAGGAGGTGTTTTAAAAAACAGTATTGTAACTATGTTTTTTTTGATTTATTTTTAGTATATAAATATTAAGGAGTATAAAGATGAGCAAAAATAATTTATTACCAGTTTCGGTCCTGATATTAATATCAGGAGCAATGTTTTCTTCTCATTTTGGAGTAGGGGATCTTATCTTTCCACCAATTTTAGGAAGAGGTGCAGGAACAAGCTGGTTTGTTGCTGCCTTAGGTTATATGATTGTTAATAGTGTTGGGGTCTGGTTAGCATACTTAGCATGTGCGCATCAGAATAAATCATTAACCGGGATTGCTTCTACCGTATTAGGTGATTTTTTCGGAAAAATCTATACCGCTATTCCAATTCTTATTACTGTATTTTTTATTTTACCTCGTGTTTCTTCGGCTACTCATGAGATGGCAGTTTTACCACTATTACCCAGTGTACCATTATGGCTTACATTAGCAGTATTTTTCTTGTTATGTTTTTATGTTGCTTTTACCAGGGCAACAGTTATGGATAAATTAGGGAAACTATTAGCCCCAGTATTAATATTATTTGTTGTTATCTTAGTAATAAAAGGAATCGCAACTCCACTTGCTGCTCCACAAGCACCAGAGTCAACGAATATTTTAAGTACCGGAATGCTAGAGGCTTATAATACTATGAATGCGATAGCTGCGCTCTTATTTGGTGGATGGGTTTTGCATGAGTTAAGTATAAGAAAGATAAAGGCTAAAGAAGATCAAAGCTTAAATTTGAATGTTATTGGATTTTCTGCAGCGGTCCTTCTGGGAATTACTTCTACTGCTCTCGTATATTTGGGTGCATCTTCAGGTGCTTTCTATCCGGAAGCGCCAATAGGCGTTCTTTCTACTGAAATTTCACAGGGCCTATTAGGGGAGATTGGTTTAGTCAGTTTTGCTATTATAATGGCGCTAAGTTGCCTTACTACTGCAGCAGCAATTATTTCCATGGCTGGGGACATGTTTCTTGAGATGAGCAAGGGTAAACTTAATTACCGGACAATAGTTACACTGGCTACTCTTGCAGGGTTTATTTTAGGCTTAGTAGGGTTGAGCAGAATAATAAATTATACTGTCCCCTGGTTAGTGTTAATATATCCTTCTATTGTAGTGATTATTTTAAGCGGTTTATATGCGAAGTTTGAGAAATTCAAGAAGACTGTGGCTGTTGGTATTATTGTAGCCTTATTTTTTGGATTAGGTGATATGCTTTCCTTCTATGGTATGACTAATAATTTTATTTCTAATATTGCATCCAAAATGCCGCTTGGAGGACAGGGGATAGGCTGGATTATTCCAACAATCATAATCATGGTAATAGCACGGATAATTTTTAAACCAAAAGCCGAGGAAGGAATAACTTCATAATTTGGATTATTTAGGAGAAACTATGAAAAAAAATATTGAAGAATTAGTTAGCAAAAAAATAGATAAAGGATTGTATCCCGGCTGTCAGGTATTAATTGGCCAGCACGGAGATATAACATTAAATCTATCTGCTGGTTCTATGTTGAAGGATTCTAGTAGCCCTATAGACAGAGTAAATAAAAATACACTCTTTAACATAGAATCAATTACTAAAGTAATGGTGACCCTTCCCCTGATATTCAAATTAGTTGAACAGGGGAAGGTGCATCTCGATGATAGGATAGTAAGTTACATTCCGGAGTTTGGAACTAACCGGGAAAAAGAGAAAATTACCATAAGAAATCTCTTGAATTTTACCGGAGGGATTTCCCTGGATGACCCAGAAGGGTGCGAAGGGGCTGCATCAACTGGGGATTTAGAAAGAGCTTGGAAATTGCATTATACCCAGGAATTAGCCTTTCAACCAAATACTAAAGTTTTTTACAGTGATGTCTCCTGCCGTATTTTGGGAAAATTAATGGAACGGGTTATGGGGCAGTCTTTGTCTTTGGCAGCCAAAGAATGGATTTTTGACCCATTAGGCATGAAAAATACTATGTTTACCCCTCAAGAGAAACAAAATTGCGCAGCTACTGGGAAATCAGACAATGGACGATTATTAAGAGGAGAACTTACCCAGGATTTAGAACATTATTTAGGTGAAGTTCTGGGTTCTGATGGACTTTTTTCTACTGCTGAAGATATGTTTCTCTTTTCCCAAATGATTTTAAATAAAGGCACTTATAACGGTAAAAAAATCTTAGGTGAGATTACTGTAAATAAGATGACTGAAGGGATTACTAACTCTAATTTATATGAATCTCCTACTTCCTATCTGCACTATATTTTAAGTGGTCCCAAGACCTGGTTCTGGGAATACGCTTTTTCTAATTACTCGTTTTTTGGAGATTTAGTTTCCAAAAAAGCAATTGGAAAAATGGGGGGAGCAGGAACTTTTCTTTTGATTGATCCTGAATATGACCTTATTATTGTTTATCTTACTAATTATGGGCAACCTGAGCGCACTTTAGAAGGAGAAGAAGGTTGGAATAAATTTTTAAAAGACATTGATGTAATGGGATTATGTAATATTGTTTTAGGGGCTACGGTTAAATAGAGTAAATCTTTCAATATGAGAAAATCCCTTCCTTTTAATTGACAGAAGGAAGGGATTTATTTTATGATAACAACTAAACCAAGTTAAAGGTAAAACAATAAAATCAATAGAGGCAAATATTAAGAGTCTAAAAAAGGATAATATAATATGAAATTAAAAGAAAATCTGGCAATTATCGGTGTAGGAAAAATGGGGGATACCCTCATAAGCAGTCTTATCAAAAATAAAGTCGTTGAACCGGAACAAATTTTTGGGACAACCTCTCGGGAAGAAACTGCTTCAAAGATTAGAAAAAAGCATCAAATACTTGTTGGTACAGACAATCGGCAAGCAGTATCCAGAAGTGATATAATTATTTTAGCGGTTAAGCCACAGATGATAAAAAAGGTATTACCACAAATTTTACCGGAATTAAGTGAAGGAAAAATTATAATATCAATTGCGGCAGCAACCAGTAGCAGTTTTATTGAGGAGCAATTAAGTAAATCCATACCGGTTATTCGAGCAATGCCCAATACAGCTTCATTGGTTAACGAAGGCATGACTGTGCTATGTCCCGGAAAATTTGTCGATGAAGAACAACTTAAATTAGGCTTAAAAATATTTAAATCAATCGGAGAAGTAGAAATAATTCACAGAGAAGAACTGATGGATGTTGTTACTGCTCTTTCCGGAAGTGGTCCGGCTTATAGTTATATGATGATAGAATCCCTTACTGACGGAGGTGTAAGAATGGGCTTACCCAGAGAATTAGCTCGCAAATTGGCTGCTCAGTCTGTTTTGGGAGGAGCAAAGATGATTTTAGAAACCGGATTACACCCTGCCTTATTAAAAGATGAGGTTACTACGCCGGCAGGAGTAACTATAGACGGATTAATGGAGCTGGAAGACGGAGGATTCAG
>CAZAJW010000163.1:0-5251 GCA_964485485.1 uncultured Atribacterota bacterium
TATCCTCGTTGTATCTTTTGGAAAGAGTATCAACTCTTTTTATATTTGGATTTGTTATTCCGTGCAACATGAGATTCATTAGACCTATCCGGACCATCGTAGTATCAAAATCGTATCCAAAAAAGGACCTCTCTCTTAATTCCTTCCATAATCTTTCATCAGTTAATTTATCTCCAAACCCATGGTTAAAACCATCTTCATCAGTTTTAATATGTTCTTGACTGGTATGTTGAGTTAAAATATATTGATAAGCACCTAATAAAAACCCACCAGTTCCACAGGCGGGATCACCGATTTTCTCACCGATACTCGGGCTAGTAAGTTCGCACATAAGCTTAATGATATGGCGTGGTGTTCGGAATTGACCATTTTTCCCGGATGAGGAAATTTCGGATAACAGGTATTCATACATATCGCCCTGGGTGTCATGGAAGGTCTGGCCAGCCTGTATTTCATTTTCAATTTCCTGGTATAGGGCATCAATTATGTTGACTGCTTCAACTAAAAGAGATGGTTTTGGAATTAGAAAAACTGCATCTGCCATATATTGGGCAAAAGTGCTGTTTTGGCCATTAATCTGTTTGATAAACGGGAATACTTTTGTCTGAAAATGGGATAACATTTCTCCGCCCTCTAATTGTTTAAAATAGTTCCAGCGAAGTGTTTGTTTTTCAATTTCTTCGTTGGTTAATGGAGAATTGTATTTTCCTTCAAATATTGAAATGTAATTTTCGCCAGTCCATTCTGCATCTTTTTTAAGCTTGGTATCAACTTCATCTAAACGGCGAATAAATAATAAATAGGATATTTGTTCAATTGCAGTTAACGGATTGGCAATTCCTCCACTCCAGAAATTATTCCAGAGCTGATTAATTAATGACTTCATTTTTGCTGTTAACATTAACTTCTCCTGTATTTTAAATTATTAGCTTGCAATTTTTTGTGTCAATTCAAGGATTTCATTAATTTCCTGAGGTCTAAAAACTCCCCTAATCCCTTCCGGGTGTAATTGGGTAAAAGGTGCTTCGATTAAATCCCTTTTTTTAACTATACCTCGTTGTAAAATAAAAGTTTTCAGAGTTAATAAAAACTGTATCTGTTTTTCCCCATAATTATTATGATTACGCAGGAAATCATCAAAAGCAATAGAAACAGTCTCGGCAAATGTGGCAACCTCTTCAATTCCTAAAATATGCTTAATAAATTGAACAAATTTTGCACTTCGATTATCATATATTTCACGTAGAATATATTCAGTTACATGAGGATATTGTTCTTTCAATATGTCAGCTAATTTTTTTATTTCCTCATCTGATACATTCTCACCTCGAACTATTTTTTGTAAGACAGGGTTTGTTTTTTGAAGTTCATATATAAATTCTTCAACCTTTTTACGGTACTTATCTACAGTCATTCTTTCGTGTTGAGGGCCAAATTCGACAACTTCTTTGACAGTTAAAAGATCCTGTATATTCAATTTTTTCTCAAGTGTAACCCTTGGCTGTCTGAATTTCATAAGATGAGCAAGATGCTCAGCTATCTTGTCTAAATCATCATCAGAAATCCCAATCCAGAAATGATTTGATTGTGTTTTTTCTATCCATTCTTTCTCTTTGGCCACTATATTTACTGATAAAGGTAATTCGCTGACTTTTTCAATAATTGTATCTTTCAATACTTCAAATTTATCCCTATCATCCAATAGTATTGCTATCTGTGTTTCAAGAATATCCAATTTAAAATGCATTGCCTTAAAATCTGTATTTGAAAATACTCTCATAAGTGGGCTTATGTGTAATCTTAAAGAATCTAATTTATCATTTGTGATTTGAATCCAGAAATTCTCATCCATTACCTTTTCTAAGTATTGTTGATTATCTAAAATGACGACTGAGTGTTTTGGTAACTCTGTTATATCTTTTCGAATGGCCTTGATTGTTTTTTCTAAGATGGATAAGTTATTCTTTTTTAAAGAAATCTCAAGTTTATCAATACGAGCATTAAAAAGTCTGACTGGTAATGGTACTGTTGGGTTTGGTTCTTTTCCTCTGGGAGTCATTTTAAAATATTCAAAATTTTCCCAGCAATCCATAATTAAAAATTTATCTTTCCGGGGGCACCATGATCTTATATTGTTTGGGTCAAGGACTCTTGTGCCTCGGCCAATCATTTGCCAGAATTTAGTATATGAAAATACTGGCTTAGCAAAAACAAGATTCACTATTTCTCGGATGTCAATACCGGTATCTAGCATATCCACGCTAATTGCAATGCGAGGCATATCTTTAGTTTTAAATCGATCGAGGATTCCTCCTTTGCCATGTACGCCTTTTGCATCTGATATAATTACCTCAGACAACTGACCTTTATATTCAGGGTATAGAGCATCAAAAACAGCACATAATCTATGGGCATGTTTTTTAGAGATTGAAAAAAATATTGTTTTCCCCGGTAAAACCCCATTAGGGTCTTTGATACACTCTTCCATAAATTCTCTAACAATAACTGCATTGGTTCCTTTGTTGGTTACTCTTTTCTCAAGATCGGTTCCTTCAAAATTAAGTTCATCCGGATTTTCTCCTTCTTGAATTAGCCTATTTTTTTCAGCTTCAGCTATGGTTGAGCTATTGATTCCCTCTTGTTGATATTTGGTTCGTATTTTTAGTACCTCGAAATTAGATAAATATGGAGGTATGTTATCAATTGCTTCTTCATAGGAATAAGCAAATGTGGGCAATCCCACTTCACAGTCAAATAAATGAAAAGTATTATGATCAATTGCATCAGTTGGTGTAGCTGTTAGTCCAAGTTGTATCGCATCAAAATACTCAAAAATACTTTGATATACATTATAGATTGAACGATGGCTCTCATCAGCAATAATCATATCAAAATAAAAAGGACTGACTGGACAATTTTCCTGTTGAATTAAATTCAGCATTGATGGATATGTGGTACAATATATTCTCCTATTTGGAACAAATTCTACCTCACCTGTTTTTGGCCATAAAGGGGCATTGGGTAAAAACTCTTTGAATGCATCTAATGCTTGTTCTTTTAAAGCGATTCGATCTACTATAAATAATACTTTTTGAACCCAATTTGACCGCATTAATACATCCAGGAGACCCATACATGTTCTTGTTTTACCAGTACCTGTTGCCATCACTAAAAGAAATTTACGATGCTTATTTTCTATTTTTTCTAAAACTGCACGAATTGCCTGGATCTGATACGGACGACCGGCAATATTTGTTTTAATTCTTTCACTGGAAAGAACTTTATTATTCTCTCTTAAGAATTGCATTCTTTCAAAATCAGTTATTGTTGGGAAGCCGATAACTTTTCGAGGAGGATAGCGCTCTGAATCCCAAAAGAAGATATCATATCCATTAGTATAGAATATGAAAGGCATTTTTCCGTTATTGTTTTTATAAATTTTTTCTGCATAATTACGTGCTTGTTCCTTACCTATTTCAGCATCAACTGATGTTTTCTTGGCCTCGACAATGGCCAGGGGCTTGTGCTCTTTTGAAAGGAGTGCATAGTCAGCAAATAAATGCCCTTGGTATTTTGATTCTTTTTCATTTGATTTAAATGGAGACTTTGTATAAATATCTAATTCTTGAGTTACTTGTAAAGAATTTTTTGCATCCCATCCTGCCATTTTTAATCGTTTGTCAATTATTTCTTTTCTTGTTTGAGCTTCAGAAATGTACATTTAGAATTAATAATCCTTATAATACAATTATATCTATTATCTAGTTTTATTTGTATTGATTAAAATATACAATTTAATATTGCTAATTTCAAATCATTTTATTTAAAATATTAACTGTTGCAAATTCAAGGCAAAAAAGAGAGTGTAAAAATTCTGCGTTTCTTGTTGCGGCTTTTGTTGGTCTTTTGCTGCTGGATAATTCTGTTTTCTATATTTTTATTTTTTTCTATAACTTTTATTATTTTAGCAAATTAGAAATGTAAATTGCAACAAGAAGAGTATTATTTATTATCTCTTAATAAATGTTTTTGTAATTTCTTTTATTTATCAATCTCTTTTATAAAACTTATCGACAGGTTATTTCGGCAAAATACAATTTCATTAGTTTAGTGTATAGGTTAGAAGAAAATAACTTGAATTCCTTTGGCTTTCCTATTCTCTTATTTGTATTCTTTTATACCCAACTTATCAAGAAAAGCATTTATCCTTTCATAAACATCTCTTTTGATTAATTCCTTTTCTTCAACGTCACCAGTGTCCTGGAAATACCATAATCATATTTTGTTACCACTGTTTCCTCAATTTCTGATCAAGAAGAAATTTTGCCGCTTCTTCTCCTCGTTCCTTATAGCTTTGTAGATCAAGATATAACTGCACATCAGATACGATTTTGACACCATTAATATTCTGTAAATTATAAAAGACACCATCATCATAAGGCTCTAATAAAGAAACATTAGCCCCTGTAGATACTTCCTTTAAATTTAGATCTTTTGCTATATTTTCGAGTTCATTTTTTACAAAAACAAAAATTCTTTTATATCTTAAAAAAGGAGCAATTCTTGATGCTCCTGAAGTAAGAGCAAAACCATAAGTTGTATTTTTTTTCTTAAAATATTCAGCTAATTTTTTCTCTAGTATCTCCACATTGTCTAATGAATAATAATTTCTTATCTTATTTTTTTGATAAATGTAATTTTTTGACCATTTTATTAATAATGATTCAGGATTTGATAGCTTGATCTTAGACCTTTTTCCATATTCCACTTCTTCAATAAACTCTAATTCTAATAGTCTTTTTTTGATATTAGATGCCTGGCCAATGCTTATTCCTGACTCTTTCGCCAGTTCCTGAACATACCATTCTTTTTTAGGGTTACATAAAAGCACCCTTAATGCACGAGTAGATTTATCGGAGAAAATAGTCTTTAATGGTCTGGTGTTTGGATAAGGATTTGGCCGCCCCTCAATGCTTATATATATGTTACCAAATTTAATAAAGCAATTCCCTGCCATATCTAGGAAACCGATATTATTCTCTCGACAAATTCGTTTTGAATCTTCAGAAATAAAAGTAGCAGCAAATACGCCGTAGTAATTTTTTCTATTAATGATAAGACTTTTAATTTGGTTTACTGCCATTCTGGCATAACGTGGCTGACCGGCAGCCTTCACTTCAAATATAATATTATAATTAGCTTTACTTTTGGGAATTTTTACCGATACAACCATATCAGCTTGAATCTCTTT
>CAZAJW010000164.1:0-2821 GCA_964485485.1 uncultured Atribacterota bacterium
TAATCTCTCCTGGTTTCTTGCTACTAGAATTACTTTTGCTCCTGCTCTTGCAATTGCAATACTTATGGCTTTCCCCATTCCCCTTGATGCTCCGGTAACAATAATTGTTTTGCCTTTTAAATCCATTTCAGACATACTTTTCTCCTAATATTTTAATTAATTAAGATTTTTTTACTTTATATTGGTCTATACTTACAGCAGCAACAATAATAAATCCCATTACAATAGTTTGCCAATATGAAGAAACTCGCATAAGACTCATTCCATTATTAATTACCCCAATAGTTAATAAACCCATAATAGTATTCCATATTTTCCCTTTTCCACCGGTCATGCTGATACCACCCATTACAACAATTGCAATAGCAGTCAGTTCATAACCTGTAGCTGCAGCAGGCTGCCCTGAAATCAATTTTGACGCTAAGACTACTCCTGCCAAAGAAGATAAAATACCACTTAGGATATAGACAAGAAATTTTATTTTTTTTACGTTGATTCCATTTAACTCAGCTACTTCTTCATTACTTCCAACTGCATAGATATACCTGCCCAAAACTGTTTTATCTAATAGAATATGAGCTAATAACAAAACAATAATCATAATTAAAACCAATACTGGTATTGGTCCAATATAACCCTGTCCAATCCATCCAAAAGAATCCGGTAAACCAAAGATTGGTTTACTGCCTGTATAAACAAAAGCAAATCCCCTGGCGATACTAAGCATACCCAAGGTTGCAATAAAAGGATGTACGTTAAATTTTGTGATAACTAATGCATTAAATCCCCCGCAGAGCAAACCGACCACCAGACTTACTAATAAACCAATTACGATATAGAAAAATATCGATGCCTCAGGAAATCCCTTACAAATAGCAGTAACAACAATACCAGCCAAAGCAGCTACTGACCCTACACCGATATCAATACCGCCGGTTAATATAACAAAACTCATACCAGTAGCGATTAGTGCATTGATTGAAACTTGAATCATAATATTGCGAATATTTTGGGGTAGTAAAAATTTAGGTGTCATAATGGATATAAATATACAAATAACAATAAAGGTAATTATAAGACCATAATTGCCTAAATTAATTTTTTTTCGGTTCATAATACTATTTCTCCTCTACTAATCATTTTAATGCAGCTAAATGCATTACTTTTTCTTCAGTTGCTTCATCTCTGCTCAATATACCTGATAACTCCCCTTTTCTCATCACAATAATCCGGTGTGCGACCCCTAATATTTCAGGAAGTTCCGAGGAGACCATTAGTATACTTCCGCCTGCATTAACAAAATCATTCATCAAAGCATATATCTCCGCCTTAGCATTTACGTCAATTCCCCTGGTAGGTTCATCGAGTAGCAATATATCTGATTCAGCTGCTAACCAACGGGCAATAATTACTTTTTGTTGATTGCCTCCGCTCAAAGTTCTGACAGTTGTCTGGATAGAAGGTGTTCTGATTTTTAGCTTTTCTTTAAATCTGCTGGATACTCGTTTCTCCCAATCCTTATCGATAAAACCCCTGTTAGCTCTAAATTTTACAATCGGCAAAGAAATGTTTTCAACAATTGATTTGTCTAACAACAGCCCCTGTTCTCTTCTATCTTCAGTAATAAAACCAACTTTGTTCCCTATTGCCTTATCGGGATGATTAAATCTAGTTTTATGGTTTTTTAAAAGTATTTCTCCCTTTTGAAATTGGTCAATACCAAAAATAGCTCTCAACAATTCTGTTCTGCCCGCACCCATCAAACCAGCAATACCCAATATCTCACCTCTACCTAAATAAAAAGAAATATTTCTGAAATAAGGTTCACGGGTTAGTTTGCTGACTTCTAAAATTTTATCTATCTTTTCTTTTTTCTGTTGCTCTTTAAAATGATAATAATCTTTGATTTCTCGTCCAACCATCAGGGAAATAAGTTTTTTTTCATGAGTCTCGTTTACTGGAAGTGTTTTAACAATCTTCCCATCCCTTAAAACAGTGACTCGGTCACCAATCTCAGGGATTTCTTTCAAACGGTGGGAAATATAAACAATTCCGACATTTTCTTTTTTTAGTTTTAAAATAATATTAAATAAAGACTTTACTTCTTTTTCAGATAGTGATGAAGTCGGTTCATCCATAATAACCATTGAAGAACCCCAGGAAACACTTCTGGCAATTTCAACCATTTGCCTTTGAGCTGTATTTAAACTTTCAACCTTTATATTAGGATCTATATTTAATTCAAGAGACTCGAGAATTTCTCTAGTCTTGCTTATCATGAATGTTTTATCTAAAAATTGGCCTTTGACCTTTTCACGGCCTAAGAAGATATTATCAGCCACTGTAAGATCCGGAATCAGGCTTAATTCCTGGTGAATAACACTTATCCCTTCTTTCATTGCCTGTCCAGGTGTCTGAAAATTTACTGCTTTTCCATTAAACTTTACTATACCTGAATCCTTCTGATAGACTCCACTCAAAATTTTAATTAGAGTTGATTTTCCAGCGCCATTTTCTCCAATTAATACATGTACTTCTCCCTGGTGAATATTTAAAGAAACTGAATCTAGAGCTTGAACACCAGGAAATGATTTTGATATATTTTCTAATTCTACTAAGAAATTACTTATCATTATCAGCCTCTAATTTATATCAGATTATTTATTTAATAAATGAGGAGAGATTAAATAATCTCTCCTCATTTATTATCAAACAACTAATACTATTTTATATATTTATCAACATTACTAATATCTACAACAAATGGCTCAACTAATGTTACTTTTGGAATCTCTTTTCCATTCAAGTAATCGATAGCATA
>CAZAJW010000165.1:0-2921 GCA_964485485.1 uncultured Atribacterota bacterium
TCTGAATTCCAGTGCCCCTGTTGCAAAAGGGTTATTCTTGATTTCCGTCTTCTGGATATGCTGGAGATCCTGCGCAAAAGGATAGGGGATAAGCCGGTAATTGTCAATTCCGGTTACCGTTGCCCTCCCTATAACGAGAGGGTGGGAGGAGTTCCCGGAAGTTACCATCTTTACGGTATGGCCGCAGATATCAGGGTTCCGGGAATGGCACCGGGGAAGCTGATCCAGTATGCCTATGATGTGGGATTTTTAGGGCTGGGTTTATACCATAGCTTCTGTCATCTGGATATCCGTACTAAATACGCGAGCTGGGAAGGGTAAAATGGATATAGAATATATACTAAAATTAATAGCAAATAACGGTTTCCCCCTGGTTTTATCAGTATATTTAGTGATTAAGCTGGAATATTTTATTAATGAACTGGTCGAAAACCAGAAGGAATTCTCCCGGAATGTTACTTCCGAGATCAAAGAAATTAACCACTCCATCAATGATCTGCGCATTTACATTGCCAGTAACGGCCGAAAGTCCTAATATATAAGGGTTTCAAGCTGGCCTTCAAATATTGCCGATATAAGGAATATTTTAATTACAAGGGTTATTGGTCATATCGGTCTAAAATAATCCCTTAAAAAGGCTATATTTAAGCATAATTTTTTCAGTTCTCCATAAATATTCCATATTAAGGCATTTACAAGCAATAATCCCTCTATATACCTCCATAAATCCTGTTAACTCTATATTTATCCACAATACCAGGGTATTATGTGGAAAAGTACTTGACAATATCAAAAATTAATTTTATTTAAACTCTATGAAACCGGATGTTTCAAGGATCTCATAATCTATAATTCTAGCTTCTGCTTCGTATCCTATGTAAGGCAATTCACCCACCCCTTCCAAATAACTCTTGTTGATTATTTTTGTTTGAAGTGAAGGAATGGTATCTTCTACAAGAACAGGCGAAAAATGTACTATTTCTCCTGAATCCAATTTCCATGAAATTATAAATTTAATATTTTTTATATCCCTCCTCGAATTATTCCTAACAGAAAAACTTATATGGGCAGTACCATTCGTATAACGAGTTCCAATTTTAATATTAAATACGTTTACTAAGTTATTGTCTTTGTAATGTTGTGTCATTTTGGAATCTTTGTCTATAGGGAGGTTTGCTTGTTTGAATGGAACATTTATTTTTGGGTTTGAGAGTACTTCTTTTAACTTAGTTACAGGAATGGCAAAATTTAAATTTTGGCCTTCTATAATTGATGCTGATGCAATTCCTATCACTTGACCGTTTTGATTAATAACAGGACCTCCGCTGCTTCCGGGGGATATTGGAGCTGTGATTTGCATGATTCTAAAATTATTATCTATTTTACGAAAGCCACTAATAATTCCCTCTGAAACAGTTCCCTCTAGCCCCTCAGGATTACCAATGGCATAAATCCTTTCTCCGATAGAAGAGATCTCATCATCGCCTAATGATATAGGAGTAGATTTGGTATTAATTTGAAGGATAGCTATATCATATGTGGTGTTCCTTTGAACTATATTTTCAATGCTATATTTTTCTTCTTGATTAACAAATTTTGCTATAGCTGATGAAGCCCCCTCTACAACATGGTAATTAGTGGCAATTTCGCCATTATTTCCAATTATAAATCCACTGCCAATTCCTATAGGCTGGTAGTTGTCATCCATGGAAATAATCATTACAACCTTATCCAAAGCTGCAGATATATTAGTAGTAGCATACACGCTTTGCAATCCTAATGATAAAATACAAAATATTAATATTATAAGAGTTATTATTTTTTTCACTTTTTCGCTCCTAACAATATTTTTAATGAAAAATTAAATTATTTACCCACCAACTTGTTTTAATAGTAAAACAATTCATATAAATATACAATAAATGATAAGCAGTAGCGTATGATAGAATAAAAATATAGAGACTATATCCATATCATAACTATTTATTTTAAGTTAATATTGCTTAAATTTAAATCTATTAGTAATTTTGTTAAATTAAAAAAATTACCCTTCAAAATATTGCCGTATTTGAAAAATTTCAAAGTCATCAAGGCATTACCATTCGTTTTATCCCGGAAAAAGAATTTGAGCACTGTATTCGCATAACACAATAGGCACTAAGTATATTTTAATTATAAAATATATTTGACATTGGCATTTTATAGCTCTACAGTAAGTAGTAAGTAATAAGTTATATTAACGAGGGTATAGCTATGAGTAATCGATTAGTTGCCTCTAAAGAAAATCCTTCCCCGGAACCTTCTCCACGCATTGATCATGAAAAAGCAAAAAAAGTATTTTACTTTTTAGATATTAATGATGAAACCAAAAAAGATTACCAGGCCAGGATTATGCATTTCCTGGATTTCATTACCGATAAAGGGATGGACCGGGACAGCTTTCTGGAATATAAAAACTATCTTAAAGCCCGGACCGACTACACAGTATCCACGAAAAATAAGTATTTAGTTACCGCAAAGGTTTTTCTGAAAGAATTAAACCGCAGAGGAATTCTTCCAGCAGATATTACCCAGAATGTTAAATCATTCAGCCAATCCAAAAAACACAAAAAAGAAGGCTTAAATGATGAGGAAATTGATAAACTTGCTTATGCCTTAAAAGAGTTACCGAATAGCCCTCAGAATACCCGTATTAAAGCAATTATCAGCCTCCTGGTATTACAGGGATTAAGACAGGTAGAAATTACCCGCTTGAATGTCAAAGATATTGATCTGATTAGAAAGACAGCTCTTGTTGTGGGAAAGGGCAGAGATGATAAAGAAATCATCTATTTGCACCCGGAAACAGTTAAACATATAAAATACTATCTCAAGAAAAATAATCTTAAAGACGGCGCTCTTTTTGTTTGTAGGAGCAATAA
>CAZAJW010000166.1:0-6216 GCA_964485485.1 uncultured Atribacterota bacterium
TCGGCTCTCCCGACTATTCGAATTTCGGGGCTCAATACCTTCACTTGCGTTACGGCCTGATAACTCCCGTCTACCAGCTTCATACATTCGGTTACCCTCTTGTATGTGGTATAGGTGTTAGGCTGGTGGCTAACCTTTGCCTAATCCGGACTTTAACCGGCAAGAACTGCCAAGCTTTCTTGGCGCACACTCGATACTCGATACCATTTTTATATTGGATATTTCCCGCTAAAACAGGCAGTACAAAAATCCGAGGTTTGATTTTTTTCAAAGACACTGCTTAAGCCTTCCAGACTAACATAACCCAAAGAATCTGCACCTATCCAATCTCTTATCTGGTCAATAGAAAGACGATTTGCCCATAATTCCTCTTTATTTGGAGTATCAATGCCATAATGGCAGGGATAATTAACCGGCGGAGAACTAATCCTAACATGCACTTCTCTAGCTCCAGCATCTTTTAACAATTTTATCAGTTTTTTGCTAGTTGTTCCCCTTACAATTGAATCATCTACCATTACAACTCTCTTCCCTTTTACAATCTCAGAAATAGGAGAAAGTTTTAATCTAACTGAGTATTCTCTCAATATTTGATTTGGTTGGATAAATGTACGTCCTATATAAGGATTTTTTAGAAGGCCTTCCTGATAAGGTATACCGGACTCCTGAGAATACCCCAATGCAGCAAAACGACCCGAATCAGGAACCGGAATAACTATATCAGCTTTAACAGGGTGTTCCTGGGCTAATTTTTGACCAATTTTCTCTCTTATCACCGCTACATTCTCTCCGAAGACTTTGCTGTCCGGCCTAGCAAAATATATATATTCAAAAACACATATACTTTTCTTTTTGAATGGTATTATTTGTTTTGATTCACAAATATTTTTATCAATCACAATCATTTCTCCGGGGTTAATTTCCCGAATATATTTTGCATTAATTAGAGGAAAGGCACTGTCCTCTGAAGCAATAGCATAGCCCTTTTCTAAGTTACCAAGAACAAGTGGATGAAAACCATGACTATCCCGAAAAGCGATTAATTTGTCTTTGGTAAGAATTACCAGGCAAAATGCACCTTTGATTTTTAAAACTACTTCCTCCACGGCCTTTTCAATATCTTTTTCCTTAGTCGTGCTAATTAATTGACAAAGTAAATGACTATCTGCATTACGATTTTTGGGAATTAGTATTTTTGCAGAAAGGCTTTCTTTTAATTCCTCTTGATTAATTAGGTGACCATTATGAGCAAGTGCAAAAGACCCTCCGGGGTACTGGTTTAGAATAGGTTGACTATTTTCCCAACTATTAATACCGGCGGTAGAATATCGAACATGCCCAATTGCGGCATTCCCCTGTAAAGTATTTAAAATTCCTTCATTAAATACTTCGGACACCAGACCCAGATCACGATAAATTAAAATATTTTTTCCAGCGGAAACCGCAATGCCGGCACTCTCTTGTCCTCTATGTTGAAGGGCAAAAATTCCCAAGTGAGTCAATTTTGCCGCATCTAATCTTTCTTCACATTGGTTAAAAACTCCAAAAACACCACATTCTTCATTCATTTTCTATATTGCTCTCCCACGCTATCTTAAGCTTCTGTATTTCTATATCAAGCAAATGACCAATTTTTAAACTATTTCCCTCAACCTTACCTAATATCTGCATAGGAACTTCATATTTATTAATAATATCTTCTAAAGTTTTTAGATTCTTTTCGGGAAGGGAAACCACAATGCGTGACTGAGTTTCAGCAAAAAGAAGAGCATCATCTCTAATCTCAGCATTTATCTCTAATTTTATTCCCTTTTTACCTGTTATGCAACATTCCGCTAAGGTAACGGCCAATCCCCCGTCAGCACAATCATGAGCTGAAGATATTATACCAGCTTGAATGCTTTCCCTGCATGCCTCCTGAACTGATTTCTCTAAACTTAAATCAATTTGGGGAGGTAGTCCCTTTTCTATATTATGAATCACCTTTAAATATTCACTTCCACCTATATCTTCTTTGTTTTCTCCTAGAAGCACAATTAAATCACTCTCATTCTTGAATGACATTGTGCAAGGTTGATCGAAATCTTCGATTATTCCAGCCATACCTATAATGGGAGTCGGGTATATAGCTTCTCCGTTACTTTCATTATTCAAGCTAACATTCCCGCTGATAACCGGAATACCAAATGCTTCACATGCCTCACTAATACCTTTGACTGATTGTTCCAGCTGCCAGAATATCTCCTCTTTTTCCGGGTTTCCAAAATTGAGATTATCGGTAATTGCCATGGGGGCAGCGCCCTTACAGGAAAGATTACGAGCAGCCTCGGCAACTGCAATTTCTCCACCCACAAATGGATTAAGGTAACAATACCTACTATTCCCATCGGCAGTAAAGGCAATCGCCCTATCACTTCCCTCTATTCTTAATATACCTGCATCATCTCCCGGAAACAGTATAACCTCAGTGCCCTTTGCACTTATTTTCTTACTGTCTTTATAAATCCAACTTTTACTACAAATATTAGGGGAAGCCAATATTTTCAACAATACCTGATTAAAATCAGCAGGTTGAGGGACATCTTCTAAGTTTAGTTTTTGAATTTCTTTGAGTTTAGCAGGAACACTGCTGCTATAGTAGCGAATAGGAACATCTTCAGCTAAAGATTTTGCCGGCACTTCTGCTACTATTTTTTCTTTTTCTTTTAAACGTAAAATGCTGTCTGAAGTTACTTTTCCTATAACTGTATGTTCTATCCCCCACTTATCAAATATTTCCTCTATATCTTTTTGCTTATCCTTTTTAGCAACTAATAACATTCTTTCCTGGGTTTCCGAGAGCATAATCTCTCTTGGGGTCATATCTTTTTCTTTTCGAGGAACCAGGGAAAGATTTAATTCAATTCCACAATTCCCCTTGCTGGCCATTTCACAGCTAGAGCTTATCAATCCAGCTGCACCTAAATCCTGCATCCCCGAAATAAGACCTTTCTTTACAAGCTCCAAACATGCCTCTATTATTTTCTTCTCTAAAAACGGATTGCCCTGAGGTATGGGAGGATGTTCAATTTCCTGCTCTTTTCCTTCTAATTCTCGTGAAGCAAAACTGGCACTACCTACTCCGTCTCTACCGGTTTTTTCTCCCGCTAAAATAACTATACTATCTGTTCCCTCAGCTACAGCAACTACGATATCTTCCTTATTTACTAAACCAACACACATGGCATTTACAAGAGGATTGCCCTGATAACTATCTAAAAAATATATTTCCCCCCCTACAGTAGGTACTTCAATATTATTCCCGTAGAAGGCTAAACCTTTTGCTACTTCAGTAACTAAATATTTAACATGAGAATCACTTAATCTTCCAAAACGCAAAGAACCTAATAAAGCAACTGGACGAGCTCCCATTGCCAAGATATCTCTTACCACTCCACCTGACCCGGTAGCGGCTCCGTGAAAAGGTTCAACTGCTGAAGGATGATTATGACTTTCAATCTTCATCACCATCGCCAGGCCTTCTCCTATATCGATTACTCCTGCGTTTTCCCCGGGTCCAAAAAGGACCCATTCAGCTTGAGTAGGAAAAATACTTAGCACAGGTTTGGAACTTTTATAACTGCAGTGTTCTGACCACATCGCCGAATAAAGTCCTAACTCAGTATCATTTGGTTCTCTGTTCAAGGTTTTTAGTATTTTTTTATATTCACTTTCAGTAAGATCATTTTCTTCTAAAATCCTATTTAAATCCTTTTCTTCCTGATTATTGCTGTTCATCTTTAGCTCCTTTTAATTCAAGGTCAATATACTTTTAAATATCCAATATACTAAATAGTACATACAAAATTTATTTTTAAGAACCATTTCATCCAATCGTTCTTCTTTAAATCTTATTTTATTCTGCGCCAGGCTTTTTCTAATTGGGTAACTGGAATATTAATCCAATCATTTATCTTTAGGCGATTGCCTTTTACATAGCCTAATGGTTGGAAGGGTATTTTTTCATTTTTGGCAAATTCAGCCACTTTTTCAGCTTTTTCAGCGTTTGTACTGATAATAATTCGTGATTGGCTTTCCCCAAAGAGACAGCAATCAGAACGAATATCTGTATTTAGCTCAACCTCGGCACCTAAACCGCTACTGATACAGGATTCTGATAATGCAATGGCAAGCCCGCCCAAAGAGCAATCATGGGCAGAAGCAAGCAAATCTTTTTCGATCATCTTCCGGCAAAAAGACTGAATATTTTTCTCCAGGGAAAGATTAAGAATAGGAGGCAATCCACATTTTTTCTGATGTATAAACTCCAGATATTCACTGCCGCCCAATTCGTCATGGCTTTCTCCCAATAAAAAAATAAGGTCGTTTTCGGCTTTAAAGTCCAAAGTACAAATGTGTTTACAATCATTTATCACCCCAACCATACCTACTACCGGAGTTGGGTCAATAGGTTTTCCATCATTTTCATTATACAAGCTTACATTACCGCTGATAACAGGTGTATCGAAAACTTTACAGGATTCTGACAATCCATTGATAGCCTGTACCATTTGCCAATAGCTGTCACTGTTTTCAGGTGCTCCAAAATTCAGACAATCCGTAACTGCTCTTGGCAGGGCCCCTTTGCAGGATAAATTTCTAGCTGCCTCAGCAACGGCAATCTGGGCACCCCGAAAAGGATCAAGAAGACAATACCTTCCGTTGCCCTCAGTTGTTAAGGCAATAGCTTTTTTTGTTCCCTTCATTCTTAATATAGCAGCATCATCCCCTGGAGGAACAACGGTATTAACTTGAACCATATGATCATATTGCTGATAAATATCTTCCTTGCATGATAGATTGGGTGAAGAAAGTAATTGAAGAAGTATGGTATTATAATCATTAAATTCTTTTATTTCATTTAAATTTAACTGATTTAGCCTTTTTTGTATTTCGGGCTCTTTTATTTTTCTCTTAACTATCGGGGCTCCATCTGCAAGGGATTTTACTGGAATATCTGCAACAGTTTCTCCATCATTTTTAACAACAAACCTTGAATTATCTGTAACATATCCGATAATAGAAGAATCTAAATCCCATTTCTTTAAAGTTGATAAAACCCTTTCTTCTTTCCCTTTTTCGACCACCACTATCATTCTTTCCTGTGATTCAGATAACATAATTTCAAAAGGATTCATTCCGACTTCTCTTTGTGGAACCTTTAACAATTCTATTTCCAACCCGCTATTTCCTCTGGCTGACATTTCACTTAAAGAGCTTGTTAATCCGGCTGCACCGCAATCCTGTAAACCAACCACTTCTTCAAATTGCACTAGTTCCAGACAGGCTTCGATTAATAATTTTTCAGCAAAAGGGTCTCCAATTTGAACAGCAGGACGATCTTCTTCTGATTTTTTGTTTAATTCAACAGAGGCAAAAGCTGCCCCTCCTATCCCGTCACGACCGGTCTTAGCACCAATCAAGATTACTGAATTACCTACTCCTTTTGCTATCGCACGGACAATATGTTCTTTTTTAACGAATCCTACACACATTACATTAACCAGAATATTCCCCTGATAACTTTTGGAAAAAATTGTCTCTCCACCGACGGTAGGAACACCAACACAATTGCCGTAGAAAGATATCCCTCCAACTACACCATTATATAAATATTTAGTTTTGTTTTCATTAAAATCACCAAAAAATAATGAATCTAAAATAGCTATTGGACGGGCACCCATGGTAAAAATATCCCTTAAAATACCACCGACACCTGTTGCTGCTCCCTGAAATGGCTCTACTGCCGAAGGATGGTTGTGACTTTCCATTTTCATAACAACGAGTTCTTTTTCACCTATATCAATTACTCCGGCATTTTCGCCGGGCCCCTGGGCCACCCAATCAGCTTTTGTGGGTAACATTTTTAATAAAGAGCGAGTATTTTTATAACTGCAATGCTCACTCCACATCACTGAATATATTCCCAGTTCTAATTCATTGGGTTCACGTTCTAACATTTGACAGATACATTTATATTCATCAGGGGTTAAATTCCATTTTTGCCAAAATTTCTTTTGTTCAAACTTTTTCATATATAGCACCTATTTGTAATCATTGCACTAAAACATTTTTCTTCTCTAAATACATCAGAATAGATTTGAATATTAATCGTCCATCATCAGAACCAAGACAATTCTCAATAGATCGCTCGGGATGAGGCATCAGGCCAAACAC
>CAZAJW010000167.1:0-4980 GCA_964485485.1 uncultured Atribacterota bacterium
GTAATCTTAACAATATGAGGTTTACCAATTTTACCCTGCTTTACCATTTCTTTGGCTTTCATAAAACTAGGATCAAAACGACGATTAAAACCAATTTGAAGTTTTACACCTGCTTCTTCAACAGCTTTTAATGCCCTATCTATCTCTTTTAAATACAAGGCAATGGGTTTCTCACAAAAAATATCTTTTCCAGCCTGTGCTGCTTCAATTATAATCTTGGCATGCGTATCAGTAGAGGAACATATCACAACTGCATCAATTTCTTTATTATCTAATAAATAACGATAATCATTCTTTATAATAGGTATATCGTATTTTTGGGAAACTTCTTGTAAAGAATTTTCGATAATATCGCTAACTCCAATTAACTTGATATCTGGAATTTGTGCAATGACATTATGCAAATGTAATTTTCCAATTCTACCCAAGCCAATAATTCCTACATTCACTTCTTTTTTCATACTTGACCTTCCTCCAAAAACTTTTAAGGTAGACTAAATTATCTCTTTATGTTTTTTTCTCAATTTTTTTACCGCTTCTGATTACTTCAATTAGATCGTCTGTACAGACTTCGTCTTTTTTAAAATCTCCTAATTTTTCACCATGCTCTAAAATAGTAAAACGATCAGCAACCGAATAAACATGATAAATATTATGAGTGATAAAGATTACTGATAGCCCTCTTTCCCTTGCTTCCAACACATAGTCCAATACTTTTTGCGATTCTTTAACAGATAATGCTGCAGTCGGCTCATCCAAAACCAATAATTTGGCTCCGAAATGTATAGCACGACCAATGGCTACTGATTGTCTTTCTCCTCCTGATAGAATAGAAACCTCTTCATCAACAGACCGAACAGTAATACCTATATTTTTTAATACTTCCTCAGTAACATCCTCGATTTTATTTTTATCTAATACATTGATAACTCCTCCAAGTTTTCGAACTGGCTCTCTCCCTAAGAAGAAATTTCGGGCTATGCTCATTAAATCAATTAATGCCAAATTCTGATGAACAGTTTCTATTCCCAAATCCCGAGCTTTTTTAGGAGAACTAAGCTTAATCTTTTCCCCTTCAAAAAATATTTCTCCACTATCAGGAGGGAAAACCCCGGTTAATATTTTAATCAAAGTTGATTTTCCTGCCCCATTATCTCCTACTAAACCTACAATTTCCTGATCCTGTACATGAAAATTTACATTTTTTAATGCAGTCACCGTTCCAAAGTGTTTGTTTATTTCCTTCATTTCAATCAGATTTTTATTATTTTTCATTTTAGAGACCACCTCTTAATATATGTATTCAGAATAACTGCAATAATTAAGATTAAGCCAACAAATGCCTGATACCAGTATGCCGGAGCACCTGCCATTATTAGCCCGGAACGAAGCATTCCGATTAACAATACCCCTAATAATGTTCCCACTAAATTACCATATCCTCCAGTCATCAGAGTTCCACCAACAACTACAGCAGCAATTGCTTCTAATTCCATGCCCTGACCTCTTACAGGATCAACAGAACCAAATCTACCGAATTGAATACATCCTGCTAATCCAGCCAGCACCGAACAAGTAATAAAATTAATAATTTTAACCTTATTAACTGATATACCTAAAATTCGGGCAGCATCTTTATTGCCACCTGTTGCATAAGTTGCATTTCCATATTGGGTTCGCAAAAGGATAAAATTCAATAAAAGGATAATAACAAAAAACCAAATTGCAGAAGTCCTAAATTCACCCCATAGATTACCATTTAATACTTCAAGTACCGTGGATGCCTCTCTATAACGAACCGGGAAACCTCCAGTAATAGCCAACAAAAAACCACGCCATAGCATAAGCGCACCCAAAGTAGTAATAAAAGAAGGTATTTGAAAATGTACAGTAATATATCCATTTAAAAAGCCGATACCTGCAGCTGCTAATAGTGCTAACAACAAACTTATGAACAAAGGAATGCCATTTGATGCTGAAATAGCAAACAACATGGCTGAAAATCCAAATACCGATCCAACTGAAAGGTCAAACTCACCGGCAATCATCAAAAAAGTAACTCCTGCTGCAACAATTCCCAATTCAGAAGCTATAGTAACAATACCTGCAAATGAATCAATAGTAAGAAATCTAGTAGCAGTCAGGGAGAATCCAATAAACACAATGATTAAACCAACCAAAGCTCCAAATTCAGGATGACGTCGAAAGTATTTTCCTATAAATGAACTGAAACTTTTTTCATCATTCATTATTACACTCCTTGAACTTAATTCTTATTCTTCCTTGTTTTCTTAAATAAATGGCAGGAAGTATTTAATAACTCCCTGCCATTTATTACTTATAATGATAAGCACAATTTAATATTACCAATATCTCTGTTCCACTAATTCTACAACACTTTCAACATTGTCGGCATCCACAAATCCTGGACCGGTTAGAACATCGTTTGCTGGCAAGAAATTAAACTTGTTTAACATATAGAAGAAATGAATGGGAAGATACCCTTGTAGGTACTGTTGTTGGGAAATAGTGAATAAAGTATCTCCTTTCTGGATTGATTCTACAACTTCATCTGAAACATCAAAGCCACCGTGGGTTACTTTGCCAGTTAAACCTTCTTCATTAAGAAAATCAATTACATACGAACTATCAATTGATCCTAGAGTAAAAATAGCATCTGTTTCCGGATTTTTTGAAAAATAACCTTTTAATATTTCGATAGCCTGGGTTGGATCAAGATAAGTAGCTAGTTTCTCTGCTGGAACACCGGCTTCCGTCATAACTTCGATGAATCCCTGGGCTCTTAATTCCAAACCCATATGCCCAATCTCGTGAACTGTTACCACTGCACGTTGAGGTTTTTTATGGTCTAATATTCTCTCTGCAGCTCGTTTTCCGGAAAGATATTCATCTCCGCCTACATAAAATAGATAAGGAATTGCTTCATCAGCTGGTCTTGAATCAGGAACATTAATTGCAATAACAGGAATACCCATATCAATTGCTCTTCTGAGTGGCTGGTCTAAGGCATCAGGATCTGTAATGGTAACAGCAATTCCGTCCGGTCTAGTAGCAATAGCACTATTTAACATATCAACCAGTTGTTCTACAGAATATTTAGCCGGTCCTGAATAAGTTGCATTAATAGTATCATCTGTTGCCTTATTAAGATAATTGGCAGAATCCTCCATCCCTTTCATCACTACACCCCAGAACGGATCACCTGGGCCGCCATGGGAAACAACATAAAAATTAAACTCTTCTGCACTGGCAATACACCCAAAACTCACAAAAATCAACATTAACAAAGCTAATCCTAAGACTATTTGATTGTTTAGTAATTTTCTCATCTTTCGATCCTCCTAAAACTGAAAATTCTTATTTAATAACAAAGAAATGTTTTATTTTTACCAACCACCCCCTTAATGTAAATTTTCTTGCTAGATTGAGTTTAATTAGTTTAATTAGAAAGTTAGTGAGAATAAATAATTGAAGCAATTCAATAAATACAAGATTGTATATTTGAAATAACTATTTTAAATAATGCAAACGGTTGCACTTTTAATTAATAATAACATGTTAATCAATTTTTATCAATATTTTAACTATTAATCACATATTAATAATTAAGATCATAGATCAGCTCTTAGACTTTATTGCTCTGCCTGAAAATAATATCTAGATTCTCCTGTTCTGCGAATTTCTATATCTAAAAATCGAAAAGATTTTTAGCAAATAAGCAAATAACTATAAATTTCTTTAATTCCAATGCAGCTGCTATTCTTAAATGGGAAATTATCATAAATGGAACAAAAAAGAGAGATTAACTAATATTCAATTTAACGCAACTCACTTTTAAGATTGGAAAGATAGATAATTCCTAATAAAATAATGAAAAATCCTGTAATCTGGTAAATATCAGGTACTTCTCTTAAAATAAACCAGGCAAGTAGAATAGAAATTGCCGGGTATGCCGAAATAATTGCGGTTGCTTTGGAAAGGTTGATACGTTTGATAGATTCATAAAAGGTATAATAAGTCAAGGCATAAATCACAATTCCATAAAAGATAATGATACCTAAAATATTAGTTTCTTTCAAACTGTCAAATTCATGTACCCCAAATAACTGGCTTATTATAAATAAAAAAATTCCTCCATATAAAGTGCGGCCAGCAGCAATAAAAAGTGGGCTTAAATGATTGTCGTTTAATAATCTTTTACTAAAAATATGCCCAACCTGATAACAGAGTGGAGTCCCCAAAACCAATAAATCTCCCCAATTTAAACTTAACGTTCCCTGAAAAATTACTAATAATGTACCGGAAATGATAATTAGAGTGCTTATAATCTGGCGAATGGTAACCTTTTCATTTAATAACAAATACCCTATAAAGAGGGAGTAGATGGGTTCAACCTGTAACAGAATCGATGAATTGATACCGCTGGTCAGTCTAACACCGTAAAAAAACAAGATATTGGATATTGTTGTACCAAAAAAACCGATTAATACTAATGAAAAAAAATATTTTTTATTTACCAATGCCGTAATTTTATTTTTTCTCATTAAGATAAATGTAAGCAAGCCCATTGCTGCTATCAAATTTGTCATTGATGCAAAAAAAAGTGGATGTACCAGAGAAACGCCATACTTGCCTAAAATAGGCAAGGCACCATGAATAAACACACAAATAATGACCAGAATTACTCCTTCTTTTTCCCGTGTATCCATACAAACCTCGATTCTTTGGATAAAGATCAATTTCTCATGAATGTCTTGCTTTTTGTTAAATGATACTAAATTAATATCAAACTATCTTTCAGGTATAATAGCAAGCCTTATTAACCTAATATTTTCCCCGCTATTTTTTCTGTGTTATAATAATATTAGCATATGATTATTAGAAAGGGCAGTAATATGTTTCTATTAAATCATATAAAAAATAAATTGGCCCTTATGCTGATAATTTTACTTTTTATTG
>CAZAJW010000168.1:0-7467 GCA_964485485.1 uncultured Atribacterota bacterium
CCTGATAAATTCCAATAAGAATGATTGGTTAGATTTACTATAGTTGCCTTATCAGTTTTAGCATAATATTCTATTTTCAATTCATTATCTTCATTAAGACTATAGGTAACTTTTGAATTTAAATTCCCTGGATAGCCCTCTTCCCCGTCTGGACTAAGATAAACAAAAGATACTCCGGCTGAATTTCGACTTTCCCAAGTCTCTGGTTCCCATAGTACTTTGTCGAATCCTCGCCAACCACCATGCAGATGATTTAATCCATTTTCATTACATGAGAGGTGATATTCAATATTATTTAAGCAAAAAATACCTCCGGCAATCCGATTGGCAAAACGACCTACGGTAGCACCAAAATAATATTTCCCCCGGAGATATTGTTCAAGATTATCGTAGCCCAAAGTTAGTTCTTTAATCTGACCTCCTCTATCAGGCATGGTAAGGGAAACAAGAGTAGCACCCAGGTTTATTACTTTGGCGGAAATTCCTCTTGAGTTTTTTAAAATAAATTTTTTGACCTGCTTACCCTCAGGCATTTTCCCAAACAGGCTTTGTTTTATATCTTGCATATGAATCCTCTCAGGTTATTTATTTCATTATAAATTTATTCAATCAATTTTTCAAAATATTTGGCAAAATAGAATAGTAATTTGTTATATTTGCTATTTTTAGAAATTATTCTTTTAAATAATCAAAATAGCCTTTAATTTTCTAAAAAAGGACTTTTTGTTAATTTTGTAGTATTATTAAATTATAAACGGTATCAATTAATGTTCACTAACGAAAATTCGCAAAAATTGAGAGGAATTAATATTTAAAATGTCAGAAAAAATTATCGGAATTTTAGGTGGAATGGGACCAGAAGCAACTATCGACCTCTTCCACAAGATAGTTAAAGCTACTAACGCTAAAAAAGATCAGGAACATCTAAGAATAATTATTGATAATAATCCTAAAATACCTGACAGGTCTGCTGCTATCCTGGGTAAAGGGGAAGATCCTCTTCCCGAACTACAGAATACTGCTAAAAATCTGGAAAAAGCCGGAGTTGATTTTATTGTTATCCCCTGTAATACTGCTCATTATTTTATTTCTTCAATAAAAAAATGTATTCATATTCCAATATTGAACATTATTGAAGAAACTCTTACAGATATTAAGCAAAAATCACCTGAAATTAAAAAAATAGGTTTGCTGGCCTCAATAGGTACTTACAAAACAGGATTATATGACCAATATTTTAATAAATCTAATATAGAAGTTATTTCCCCTGAAAAAAATCACATGACTATAATAATGGAAACAATATATGCAGTTAAGTCAAATAATCTATCTAAAAATACCAAAGACTGTATTTTAAAGATTACTAATGATTTGATTAATAAAGGAGCAGAAGCAATAATTGTTGGTTGTACCGAGATACCACTTATATTAAAAAATGTGGATGTTCCAGTTCCGCTATTTGATCCTACCAATATATTGGCAGAAGCTGCTGTCAAGAAAGCGAAGTGGTCATCCAAAAATACTTTACAAGACTAAGAAATATTCAGGTCATTTTATTTTTATGGAGCGATAATATGAAACTCTTTCAAAAATATTTTAATTGGTTTTGTAATAAGAGCAGCTCTGGGAGCAAATTTTAGAGGTTCTTAAATCCAACCACTACGCGCTTGCGATGTTTCTCGTAATAACAAATAAGGAGGGTTGTAAATTTGCCCTTATTTGTTTAGATAATTTTGCCAATTATACAAGGCATAGAGACACTCTTTGAACATTTGTAACCGATACCAAAATCCTGCTAAATATCCTAATTTGCTTTCTTTTGTATGATGAGTTAAACCAGGTAACAAAGGTCTAGCAATTTGTATATTCAGTGATTCTGCTATTTTACTTAGGAATACTTCTACTCCAAATCTACTCCAGGAAAGGTCAGGCAAACTTTCAACAAACCAGCCAGAAAGTCCCCTTTGCCCGTTTAATATGCCGAAATATTTTTGGGCTAAATCTACACCAAGCTTTCCGCCCTGCTGAAAAGTACCAATCGTCATACCTATTTTATGGTTATCTTTAAATGGACGGCATAAAGACTCGATATGCTCGTGTTTCAGATTAATTAAATCAGCATCAAGAAATATCCAGTATGGGGCATTTCCTATAAATTTTATTCCGGTTTGCAAAGCTGCCCCCTTGCCCCTATTTCGGTCATGGCGTAACACCTCTACCGGATATTTAAGTGCACATTTTTCAGTTTCATCTTCGGAGCCGTCATCAATGACTACAACTCTACTTTTTCCCCTATAACTGCATACTGTCTCTAAAACACTTCCAATCCTCGGCTTCTCATTGTAGGCAGGAATTAGTATGACTGGAGCTATTTCAATCATCTTATTGGAAAACCTCTCTCCTGGAGACTAATATTATAATCAATAATTTTAGTATTACTCGTATTAAAAGTATCTAAATTCTATAATATCATAACTATACCATGCTTCGATAGTAATTAGCAGGCTACTTGTCTTCTTTTCTTTGCAAACATATGATATAACTAAATATGAATTGATTTCCAATTATCAATCAGTTATACTATTTAAAGCTATTTTTTTTCAATAATTGGTAATAAATGTATGGAAGAAAATTTAGTTTTTTTATTACTTGCTTCTGCCCTTATTTTGTTTATCTGGGGCAAAATTCGTTATGATTTTATTGCCTTAGCTATACTGTTTGCGTTATCTATTCTAAGAATTATTCCTGTTGGAGAAACCTTCTCCGGGTTTGGGCATCCTGCTGTTATAACAGTAGCGGCAGTTATGATAGTTAGTCAGGGTCTTCAAAACTCAGGTTTAATTGATTTGATTGCCCGCTGGTTAGAGAAGTTAGGCAAAAATAACTTTCTCCAAACATCAGCATTGTGTACCGTAACCGGTATTGCCTCAGCTTTTATGAATAATGTAGGGGCAATAGCCATTATGATGCCGGTGGCTATCAAGCTTTCCAATAAAAACAACAATCCTCCCTCTCACATATTGATGCCTTTAGCCTTTAGCTCTATCCTGGGAGGAATGATGACCCTGATAGGCACTCCACCTAATATCATAATTTCAACTTTTCGGAATAATGCTACCGGTTCTCCCTTTAAAATGTTTGATTTTATGCCTGTCGGGATATTTATAACAATTGTGGGGATAGCATTTGTCTCCATAATTGGCTGGCGGCTTCTGCCGAAAAGAAAAGCTCAAAATGGACCCGGTGAACTTTTTAATATTGATGATTATATAACCGAGGTCAGGGTTCTTAAAAATTCAAATTATCGTGGAAAGAAACTTAGGGATATCAAAAAGGCAAAAAATTTTGACATAAATATATTGGGTCTAATCCGTAATAAAAGACGCATCCATACCCCGGAACTGTCTGAAGAGCTAAAGGTAAATGACATATTGATATTTGAAGCTGATTCAGAGAACTTAAAAGAATTTACTGACATAACCGGTTTTAAGTTATTAGGCGGAAAACAATTTCGCAAAGACGCAGCAGGCTCTAAGGATATCTCGAACAGGGAAGTTGTCGTAATTAATGGTTCAAAAATATTAGGAAAAACTGCTGCTGATTTAAATCTTAGAAGCAGATACGGTATCAATCTGCTGGCAGTAGCACGTGCTGACCAGCAAATAAAACAGCGCCTTGACCATATCAAGTTTCAAGTCGGAGATGTGCTTCTCCTGCAGGGAAGAACACAGGTCTTAGATGAAGCCATCAGCAATATCGGCTGTATTCCCCTTGAAGAAAGAGGATTACGCATTGGCTATCAAAAAAGAATTATTATGGCACTATCGATTTTCATTACTGCCATAATAATTACAGCTACCGGCATCCTTCATGTTTCCCTTTCTTTCTCTATAGCTGCCCTGTTATTAGTACTAACCGGAATTATTCCGTTCAGGGATGTTTACAAGGATATTGATTGGGCCATAATTATTCTGTTGGGGGCAATGTTACCGGTAGGAACTGCCCTGGAATTATCAGGAGGAGCAAATACTATTGCTGAAATAATTATGTCTTGGGGAACAGGAATACCTGTCTGGTTAATGCTGACCATAATCATGGTTATAACAATGCTTTTATCGAATGTTATCAATAATGCGGCAACAGCTGTATTAATGGCACCTATAGGAATTATCATTGCTCAAAATACTGGCGTTTCAGTAGACTCATTTTTAATGAGCATTGCTATCGGTGCTTCTTCTCCATTTCTTACCCCTATTGGGCATCAGTCAAACACGCTGGTTATGGCCCCTGGTGGTTATAAATTTTCCGATTACTGGCGTATGGGATTGCCCTTGCAAATACTGATAATTATAATAGCAATTCCAATAATAATGCTTGTATGGTCTCCTTAAAAGTATTTTATAAATATATGTTTACCTGAACCTGCTACTAAATTGAATAAGTTTCTAAAATCTTAGTTTGGCTATTCGGTGAAATAATACTTACATAATACTGGATATCTTTTAGATGCTGCAATACTGTAGATTTTTCAATACCCGGTGGGGCATAAACGACATATAAAACATTTTTAGTATTGGGTTTTATCCTGGTACGTTTATCCGGCCCGTATACGATACTTGAGGTTACTCCTTGCCCATCAGATACAAACAAGTCGTTTTTGATTAACTGTTTTTCTTCTCCGCTTATCTGTATATATCTTTCAGTGCCTTTTGCAACATCGATTTTAACAGGCAATTTTACTGCATCTAAATCATGTCCTGCTGTCAGCAATAAATTCTTCATTTCAGCCATAAACATAGCCTCTACCAATGAAGAAACTGTGGGAATTGATTTATTCTTAAAAACAATTGATTCCAGCTGTAACAAAACATGGTATGTTTTTTTAAATCTCTTGTAATAATCAACATAGGCCTTAACCGGTTCCATATTTTTTAAATATGATTTATCTAAGCCGACACATTTTTCTCTCAAATTATTTTCAAGCTCTATTTTACAACTCTGAAGTTTTTCATGTTGACTAGGATTACAAACATTGTTAATTGCTAGTAAACCTAAATATGCTTCGGGATAAATATTTCTTATTTCATCTGATATAATTAACAATTCTAATCCTCCTTATATAGAAAAAATACTATTTATTTCCTATAATTGAGCAATAATTTACTTTTTTCGAAGTAAAACAATGTTTTCAATATGACTGGTTTGTGGAAACATATCAATGGGCTGAATATTGGCTACATTATAACTATTGTTAACTAATTGTTTTATATCTCTAGCTAATGTTGCCGGGTTGCAGGACACATATACTATTATCTCCGGATAGATGTTGACTATGGCATTTATAACTTCCGGTTTAACTCCTGTTCGGGGAGGATTCACAATTATCCGGTCAAATGAATTTTGTAATTTTGATAAAATTACCTCACATTGACCGGAAATAAATTGACAATTTTCTATACTATTTAATTCTGCGTTTCTCCTGGCATTTCTAACTGCCCAAATATTTGAATCTATTCCAACTACTGATACTGCTTTATCTGCAATATTTAAGGCAAACATTCCCGCACCGCAATATGCATCAAGCACTTTATTGTGACCTGAAAGATTCAAATATTCAGCAACAGTATTAATCATGGATTCAGATTGCTCAGGGTTCACCTGAAAAAAATCATCAGCTCCCAATAAAAAGTAGCATTCTCCGGCTTTCTCTTTTATTAATCCCTGGCCGGCTATGATTTTGGTTCTACCATCTCGTTTTTCATATATGTTATCTATTTCTCGAGAAAGTCTGTTCACTAGTTTTCGATCAGCAAAACAGTTAATAAATTCAAGTATCGTCTGATTGCTGTCACTTGATTGGCGCAGCATAATTGAGCTATTTCCTTCCAGATATATTTCTGGTAGCATTTCTTTTATTAGAAAGCTAATCTTATTTAACTCTGGTAAAAGTAAAGGACAATTATCTATTTCAATTAACTTTTTACTCTGATAACGATAAAAGCCCATTTTTTTACCATCTCTGCTGTCACAAATATGCCATAAAACCTTGTTTCTGTAATTCCAGGATTCCTGCATGTCAATAACACTCTTAATCGTTGGATTTATTCCCCCGATACGAATCATAATTTCTTTAGTAATACTTTTCTTTAATATAAGCTGCTGATTATAATTGATATGCTGATAGGAGCAACCCCCACAATGATAGTAATAAGGACATTTAGGCTCTATCCGGTGAGGCGATTGTTTTACAATTTCTCTTAAAATCCCTCGAGAATATTTCTTTTTTTCTTCAATAATTTCTGCCTTGACTAGCTCTCCAGGAATAGCATATGGTATAAAAACTACCTTGCCGCCATTTCTTGCAACTCCCTCACCATTGTGGCTTATACTTTCTATTAATAATTCCATAATATAAGACTCCGAAAATTTTTATTTACGTTGATTTCTTTATGCTATTTTGATTTTCATAACCATTAAACATCTATTCTTTTACAACTTAATTTCAACCACCATTATCTCTTCTTTGTCATCAGAATTACTAATTGACAGAAATCCTTCTTTTGGTGGTAGTTCACTGAAATTTTTCTCAGAACCGTTTTTTTCTTTACTTATAATACTTGATTGCCCATAAAAACTGAGGTCAAAAAATTTTCCATTCATCATAGGATTTATGGCGTACTTAAAATACTGTAATTCATGCGTATATTTATAGCTGCTTTCCAGCCATTCTTCCTGTTGCCAATCTTCCCAGGGAAGCGGATTAGCCGAGGGCTGAATAAGAATATCTGCTTTTTGCTCTCTCAATCGATCTATTACGTCTTCTTTAAAACTATCCAGGCACACTGCTATACCTAATTTCCCTAATGAGGTATCAAATACTTCAATGTCTTCTAATTTACCTGCAGTCAGGTGCAGTCCTTCCTCCTGTTCTAATTCCAGTAAGTGCACTTTATCCTGGTAACCGAGTACCTTTCCAGCTGGGCCAAAAAGATACGAGGTATTGTATATTTCCTGGCTTAACGCACCTTCCTGATAAAGCACTTCTCCGTTACTTATCTCATAATGAGGCAGCGGTACAGAACCAGCTACTATATAAACATTATATCTTTTTGCTAAGCTGCTGAATGTCTTAAAGTAAGTTTCTGCAATTGATTTGTTGTAATAATAATACAAAGCCGGTACCCATGAAATATTGTATCTTAATCTATGCCACACAAGAGGTAAAAAATGTTTCATAGTCATTTTTTTAATAGCTTCTTCGATAGTTTCTACCTTGTTAAGAGTCTCTTGATTATCCTGTGCGATTAACATTAAACCGACATCTTCCGGAAAAACAACCAGGGTAGGTAATTCTGGATTAGCCTCATTAGCCACCTCCTCCATTAAATTGCTTATCTTTCTTTCAAAGCTTTCCTGTGAATAGAAATCATTTATTTCAAGCTTCATCTGAACTGCAACAAGCTGTCC
>CAZAJW010000169.1:0-2701 GCA_964485485.1 uncultured Atribacterota bacterium
ACGTACTTTTGGATTAGTGGGAAAGTTATAGAGTTCTTTTCAATTCCTCCTGCTAATCCGTCTGCAAGAGTAGATGAATGAGGATATTGTTCGGGAGGCAATATTTTCCCGATCTTAAGGGAGTGATACATAGCTGCATCATTTTGGGGTTGAATACCAATAATCTGAATGTTGGGATTATTTTTTTTGATAGCAATGGCCACACCGGAAATAAGCCCTCCGCCCCCCACAGGAACAAGCACGGATTGCACATTCGGACATTGTTCCAGTAATTCCAATCCAATAGTTCCCTGTCCGGCAATAATATCTGTATCATTATAGGGAGAAATATACTGTTTTCCATCTCTTTCAGATATCATTCTGCCATAAATTTCTGACTGATCTACTGTTTTGCCATGAACAATAAAGTTTGCCCCATATTTTTGAATTAATTTTCTTTTTTTTTCAGGAGTTCCTTCTGGAATGATAATTTTTGCTGATAAGCCTAATTGCCTGGAAGCCCTGGCAATAGCCTGTCCATGATTACCGGAGGAAGCTGTGATGATTTCCTGATACTCTTGTTTTATTTGACTTAACTTATTGGCTGCTCCTCTTATCTTGAAGGCATTGGTAATCTGTAAATTCTCCAATTTCAGAAATACGGATCCTTGAATCATATTACTGAAATAAGCTGATTCACGCAATTCAGTATTTTTTATTAGTTTAACAATTCTTTTCCGTGCTAAAATGATATCTTGTAATTTCATATTATAGTTTCCTCTTTCAAAGTCTTCTATAGATTAAAAAGATATTAAAATTAGAAATTTTCTTTGAGATAGGTGGCAAAAACCGATAAACTTTAGATTTTCTTTAGAATTTATTTGATTTAATTCCTCAATGGTAAAGGGTTTGGCATTTGTTTCAGCCAATTCATATTTTGCTTGATTTTCATAGAGATTAAGCCAGCTTTCAACCTGAAAAGTGTTAATTTTCATATTTTCTCCTTATTAGTTGTAAAAATAATTGTTTCATTGTTTAGCTTTTATAAAATCTTAGAGGATATCCGGTTGATGGTTATTTCACCAGATATCCTCATCAATTACATTAGGGGCTTTCTACTCATTACTCATTTGTGTAAAATAATCTTTTTTGAATTGGTAGGCTTTATGTAATGCCATCAGGCATTGCCCATTGGTATATTGATTAAGCAGGTCAATACCAATTTCATGTTCATTATTTTCTAATAATTGTTGAACTGTTTCTTCCAGATATGGCTGGATGGAAAGTTGCTGTTTTTCAAAGGAATGCCATTTTTCCAATATCTCTTGACCTTTACCTTCAAAATTGCTGGCACTGAGAATAGCGAGTGTGCGAAAAGCCCAGTAGGCTGACTGGTCATCATATTGATCAGAACCCATCCGGTAAGGGGCCGGTAATTCTTCAATTCCTACATAATAAGGAATAAAAGGACTGGCCAGAGGAGTTGATAGGGCAATCCACTGTACACCTCCTAAATTATTGGGTAGCCAATCTCTTAATTGCAGGACATGAGATTCAATTGTACTGAAAGTACCGATTCCCCGTTCATTCGGATTGACTAAAATGGAATCATATTCCGTATCTTGATAGTGATACCGCATAAAATTCATGGCATCCTCCAGACCTATTTTTTCATCCGGTTTATTAAATAAAGGATAGTGTTTACTTTCAGAACCAAACTGTGCTGAAGGCGTAAAGTAGTTTAATCCTCCCCAGACTCTGCGGTAATTTCTGACCTGATAATCTTTAGCAGTTCCATATGCTTTGGCAAAATGAAAAGGTTCACCACAATCAGGATCATAAAGCTGGTGCTCAATAGCAAAATCAATCAGATCAGCAGAACCACAAAAATTTTCATGATCCGTAAGATTTACCTCTCCGATTCGTAAGGCATTGGCACCAACAAAGTAGGTATCATCAGGAACTTTAACGGCAACCCAGTGATGACCACCGCCAACTTCCAGCAGCCAGACTTCCTTCGGGTCACCGATGGCCATTCCGAATGATTCACTGGCGCCTTTGGTCTCGACCATCTGGCCAACCATCTGGACCCCTTCCAAGGCTGTCCGGGCTTTTTGTGCTATCAAAGTAGTAATAATATTTTCGCCAACCCCATCTTCAACAAGAGGGTCAGCCACTTTTGATTTTTCGTTCTGACGGGCAGTGGTAGTAGCACTAACTGCCACTTGTTCTGAGTTAATGGCGCATTCATGGTAAATACCGTAGGTAGGCAGGCAGTCCTGGACAGATATATATTTTAGTGTTTTTTCGGGCAATTCCCAGACAAAATCATTTTTAGAGGTGATGGTCTCCCCCTCTTTATATTCTGTTACCGGGTTAATTACAATGTGTTTTGCCCAGCCCCCTTCCAAGTCTTCGTTTCGGGCGATTAATATGGAACCGTCCTCTGTTGCTTCTTTCCCGGCAATGAGAAACGTGCATCTGGCATAAGGAGCAGAACTGAAAGAAAGAAACAGCAATAGCAGGATGATCGTGAAAATTGAATAAAATCGAATTCGTTTTCTATTCGGGAATTTAAGTTTCATGACTCCTCCTTTTTGAAAGCAATCTTCGTTATTTGAAAAGAATCCCGCCCCAGAAGCAATATTCATTCTTTCAGAGGCGAGATTTTTAATAAACCGGCTAAATATCTGTCATTTGAGAAAATTAGGTAATGATTATT
>CAZAJW010000170.1:0-7324 GCA_964485485.1 uncultured Atribacterota bacterium
AGAAGCTTTTCTGTTCATGGGGATAGAATGACTCCTGGGATAGCCATAGCAAACTCAGAGGTGGGACTCTCATCTTTATCTGTCTCAGCATTTGTCTTGCGGTTAGTGTGTACCAATGGGCTTATTGCAAAAACCGAGATTAAGGCCTCCTACCGGCATGTATCAACCAGGATACTTGAGGAGTTTCCCCGCGTCGTCAGCGACATAGCATACAAGCTTGAGGATCAACGGGATAAATTTCTCATATCTCATGAAACCCCGGTAGATAATCCCCTTTCTACCATCAAGAGCTTAAGCAAGCAGTTTGGCCTTAAAGAAGAAGAAAGAGAGGCTCTCACCCGGGCCATGGAATATGAGGCTGGAGACACCATGTTTGCAATAATTAATACCTATACCAGGGCTGCCCAGTTTCCGGGACTTAAAGCCGAGTCAAGCTATAACCTTCAAAAGGTGGCTGGAAATATCCTGTCCCTGGTTACATAAGAGGAGGATGGTATGATTAAAACATTTGAGATTTACTTTTGTGATCTGACACCTGAGGCAAGCTTTAGGCTGCTTAAAGAATTTGATACAAGCCAGGGTGATGAGAACAGGGATGTTTTTCCTATTGCTGTGATTGAGCGGGAGATTGAGGATTAATAATGTAAAAGAAAGGAGGTATGCAAAAAATGGATGTTGACAGGGTAGAGAACTGGAAAAAGTTCTCAGAGCATATGGAGACCTATATCAAGGAGAAAACTATTCAGAAATATAAGATAGAAAGCCAGGAAGGCTTTGATTTGATGTCTATTACCAAAAGTCCCATTATCTGTGTATGGCATATATTGAAATACTCTCTGAGAATGTGGAATAATAAGGGAAAAGCCCATGACCTTGAGAAGATGGCCCATTATGCTGAGATGGCGTGGACTATGGCTGAGGGGAAGGGGGTGAGGAATGAGATAGGGGATAATCAAATGAATGGATAAGGATTGAATGATATGGATATGAAAATAACCTCCTAATGAGTGTGTTTGAGGGGGTTATTTTTTTGAGGGGAACTAAAATGGTCAAATGATGCGCAAGCTGAGCGGGTGAAAAAGCTAATACACAGAAAGACTTGATGTCTACATATTCTTCTTATCATAGATTTTTCTTTTCTTGGGATATGTTTACTATATCAAAGGCTTGAATGCGGATATTTTTCAGGGCTTGATATCCGGCCTATTCGGTCTTCGTTCGCTCTATTTGATCAATTTCTTTCAGAATATCTTTCAAGGAAGTAACAACTACGGTATTGTAATTACGAGCAAGTGGTTTCAAAATGTTACCCATATAATTGTCTGCACTAAAAATATCTACATATGGCAAATAACGGGCATGTTGCAAATCTGCATAATCACTATTTCTAATTGTTCTTTTAAATCTTATATTGCTGGTACTATTCAAAACATACCTAAATAGCGCTTGCATATAAAAATCGATTGATGGAATATCTCCCAAATTGGAATTTATCACTCTAGTCTCCCAGTTTTTCTCTGTCAAACCGATTTTTAATAATTTAGGTTGTTTTTTTTGCCATATATTTTGCAAAAAGACTGTGCGATATCTCTTTATGGGTGCTTCTAATTGTTTTCCTATTCTTTTGATATCAGCATAAAGTTGTTTTTGGGATTTACCAATTTGAAGGCCAAATTCAGCTAGTCTTTCATATTTTTCTCTAAGATCTTGAATTAATTTTGAGTTATTACTACCCATATCCCTAAGCCACGAAGGAAAAGGCTTATTTCCCTCATACTTGTCTATATACCAGCCAATAAAGTTTACAGGATCAAAAAAACCAGCTTGAATTTCTTTCAGCAATTCACGATTTGAAATTTTACCTTGATAAAACTTGAATATTAAATCTTCTTTCCAAAATCTATCTGTCAGTGGAAATTCAGTTGATAAAAAATTCATTAGCGGCTCTCTGTTTTCCGAGAAGTATTCAAAAACTTCACTTGTCAAATTCCCATCATGAAGTATTCTCTTTTTTGCAATTCTCTTTTGTTCTTGAGAGATATTAAGCTTTTGCAAATAATCATATATCAATGCAGTGATTATTTTTTTAAAATCACCTACAGTGCTTGAAAAATCAGGAAACCACTGGCCATTATCATTGATTACAACTTCAATATCAGTTGGATTTTGATTACCTTTAGCAATTCTTTCAAATTCGATTTTTTCAATTTCAGGAAGTGGCTTAAACGCTTTATTGTTGCATAATTCAGCAACAGTTTTAAAACGCAGAATGGATAAAGGACGATCTTTTAGGCTTATATGTGCCATTTCAAGAACATGAATGAAGGAAAACCTGATTTCAATCATTTTTTTTCTTACAAGGGAAATGAGAGTATTTTTTATTTTGAGGTTTTCCTCGCTAATTTTACGAGAATCCGAAAAGACCGAATAATCACTGCTATCTAAATAAAGCTGTATTGGCCTTTCTTTTTTTGGCATGAGCATATTATTATTTCAGGGTTTCCAAGATATGTCCGAGTGCTCGCGTTAAGGCGTAGCGCAAGCTTTCTCCTTGAATAAGTTGTTATGTGCAAATTCAATGTTCTTCAAGGTTGGCAGCTGTGGTATCCTGCTCCATCTCACCAATGATTTTCATAGTTTCAACGCTTACAGTGCAAACTCTCTTAAGTAAATCAATGACTGGTTTTTTGTAGTCGGCAAAACGATAAATATTGAACTTCTCGGCAATGGTTGAGTCTTTTGGTTTCTTCTCTTTGTACTGATCAAGTACCCATTCCAGAGCACTTCGGTTACCTAGTTTATAATCCCAAGCAGTTTTAGGGACACCTGATAAGGAGGTGAGTTCATCAATATAAATAATTCCAGTTTCTTTATCGGCTCGGAGTTTCACTTTATTTTTTGGTTTATAAGCAAGTAGTGATTCAGGCTCTTCTAAATCAGCGAGCATATCGGTTTGTCTCTTTGTCTTTGGTTCCTGCTGGTATTCCTTCAGTGGATATGGTTTTACCGTCTCATAGTTGAGGTGTAATTTTATTAGATCTTTTCCCCACTTTTCCCATTTCCAGAAGTTGGAATAGAGGGGTAATCGGGGAAACTCACGTTTTAAATTTAACTCATATTTCTTTCGGTAAGATGGAATTTGTGATAAGGCTGACTGAACTAAAATAAAAAAAAGAAGCATGAATGCGTTGATTGAGAAATACCTATGTGATTTCATTTCACACCCTTTTTTTAAACGAGAAAAAATATTATAGAATTTTAACTTGCTATTTCTGTTTGAGGAAATCTAACCATTGTAATGGCTTTCTTTTATTGCTATGCAAGATAGAAATAGCCAGCTTTAGGTATCTTTCGAAAAATAAAACTGGCTTGATTGGCTCTGTCAATTGGCACTATCTATCGGATTGTCCATGGCCCTCAGAAAGAGCCTTTTTCCTTTCCTCTTTATATTTTTCACGCTCCTTTTTTGCTTTTTCAAGTTCATCAGATACATCACATTCTTTTTGCATTGCCATGCTCTCAAGAGCTTCATACTCTCCTTTCAATCTTGCTAATTCCTCTTTTTTATCCTCTCCAATCATAAAAAATAGTGCAGGCCAAAAAAGTATCATGCCAATGCCAAGAACTGCTGCATCTTTATCAGCTTCTCTATCTTGTTGGCCAGTGATTTCTAATATCTTTCTGTTAACACGAATTAACTCCATCCGTATTTGTTTACATGAATATCCCTGATATTGAAAAGGGGAGACATAAGTAGCGCTAATTTTCTCGGAAGGGGTGGCACATCCAATAAAAAACGACATAACAACGCAAACAGAAATTGTTCTCAGCAAATTTTTTTTCATGTTATACTCCTCAGTTTGAGTTTTATGAAATTTACGTATAAGGCAAATTCGCCTAATATCCTGATATTGAACAGACAAACAAGCAAACTTGCTTGCTTTTAATATTAAGTAGTTAAGCCCCTCCCCGTTGTATGCTCATTTGGGTTAGGTTTGCCCTGCTAAGATTTCTGCGGGAATGATATATTATTCACTTTAGAGTGTCAATATATTTTTGGGAATAAGAATCATTCTCAATTTTTTAAGGGATATCAAATGCTGCTTTTGGGAGAGTTATAAATAAGTCTGGAAGACTAAAGTTTTGTAATCCAGCTGCTGATCGGCAAGAAAGTATTCCTTGGAAACTAAATCCCTTACATCGATTAAGGTTTGCATATTTTCTAAAATTTGCAGTCTATAGAAACTTCAAATTCAAGGTCAACATATCGTCCCTTTAGCCTTTTCTTTGTATAATCGGAAGCAACCTTCCCCATGGGGATATTTTGCTTTTTATCAGGGTGAACGGATTCAGGGGTATTAACACAGAGCATTCTTACCTTCTCTAATATGCCTTGGTATTTTATTACAACGGTATCTCCGTCAACAACCCTTAATACCTTATATTGGCCTGCGAATAGAAGGGATGGGAGGATAAGGAGCGTGAGGATAAAGACAGGGAGTATTTTATAGGTTCTTTTCATGGCATCAATAAAGAGTTTGGAATAGGTCATAGTTTATAGGTTTTTCCATGCTAATACAATTTAAAAATCTAGAAAATTTCTATTAAAGATACCGATATGAAATAGAAAGAAGTGTTTTAAATATTTTTGGAGATATTAGAATCTTACAGATTTTTTATAACAGCCTAATTTTTTTAAAGATAATTGGATTTTATTGTCTTTAATGAGGAATTAGTGTATTAAGTGATTTAAGTAAGATCTTGATAAAAAGAAGATTTCTGTTTAATAACTGATGTTCGGTGAGGGGAATGAAACGCCTCAAGGATTACTCAAAAATTGGAACTGTTTCTGACGTGAAGAATAACCTCAAAAAGCTGGAGAAAAAGCTTCCTTCTGCGGGAGGTACACTTTCTCAAAGTTATGACCTGGGTTTGGGTTGCCGCGTCTACACCGAAATTGCACGATCCACTGCTGAGCAGATTCAACTTCTGACAAAGCATATTGAGGAACCGATTGAAATAACAGCAAATATTTGTCGCACAGTATTCGAAATTAATATTATTTTTCGGTATTGCTTTTCTTCTACAAATCGGCCCAATAGATACGCCGATCAAACCGGGAAGTAAAAGTTATCCATGTTGAACCAGCTGTTTGGCGAAAGCACTCTATTGCCAACTGCTTACACTGATCACTTTTATTTCTACTGTTTTGGCACGGGTGTCTTCAGTGATATAGTGCTTTATGCCACAGGACCTACCTGGTAAAATATTATCTGTGCTATTGGGCCAAAATTTTTCACTAGCGATTAACATACCTTGAGAATTCCTGGCAATTACTTCTACTTTTGGACCACCAGGGATATCCCCATTGTTTCTAATTTCACCTATGATGTAAAGAGTACCACCTTGCCATTCTCCGCGAAAACTAACTATTTCGAAGTTGGATAGGGGTATTTTGCCCGATACGGCAAATGTTAAAACTGGTATTATGAACACGGTAACGACAAAAAAGAAAAATGTTATAGATTGTTTTTTTGAAATATTTGATTTCATGTCTATTCCTCCTTACCAAATTAGCAGCTGCCATTAAAGATGTTCTACCTTTTGAGTCTGAGGCGTTAACAATTGAACTTTATTGTACCCTTGCCTTGTTGACCAAAACATTTCCCATCTTCCCAGATACCTCTCCCTTGACAGTAACATTCTGCCCTTTGGATAAACGTGCAACTGATGATTCCTCGCCCTTGGTAAAGGTACATTGAACTCCATCAAGGAATCCTTTACCACCAATCACTATGTAAGCATTATCGGCAATGTCCTTGCCGATGTTTTGGATAGTCCCGGAAACAATGACAATTTTTCCTTTGTATTTCGCATCTGCGGCAACCTCATTACTGTCATATTCTCCGTAAAGTTGGTTTGCAGTCAGTGTGTAACTTGCAGATTGTGATTGAATTTTCTGGGTATCGGTGTCTGTGTCAAGGCTTCCGACTGCCAGGATGCCAAGTACTAACAGGCCAATAAGGGATGCGATGTGCTTTTTTAAATTTTTATTCATGGCGTTTTTATTCCTTTGATGATTTGGTTCAGTTCCGTCGCAACAAAGCCGAGAATGGTGCCACAGATGATCATAATCAGATCAACGGGGTCAAAGTGGCCCGGAAAAACGTGCAGACTTTGTGCAAGTTCAGCGGTGATCGCTATTATTGGAATGCACCAAAACCACGCATAATGACCACATGAGGTTGATTCACTCCATATAGCGCTGACAAAAAACAGGCAAGATGAGACCCAAAGAGCGAAGGGTAATGAATATATGGTCCAATTGGGCAGATAGCTATCGGAACCGTCTGTCAAAGTGCGCATAGTGCCAATTGACTTTGTCAGCCCAAGCAAATCTGCCCAGTGAAACATCAGTAAGGTCGTCGGGCGGAAAAGAAAGTAGAGCGCTGAGCCCAATAAAAGGCAGCCTGCCGCAACGGAAAAAAAGATGATTTGTCTTCTTATCGTTGTCATTTCACCTTGGCCTAAAAGTAATTATCCAGTTCCGTATATCATTCAGATATTCCTGCTATACAGCTATATTGATATTTTGAGATTAATACTTTTATTGCTTTTATTACGTAGAAACCTTTTCCTAAAAATTCCCCTTATCCATTGAACTAAACATTGGTTAACTCTGAAATCAAGATTACTATTATTTCCTGATACTTCGAGTTTTATAAAAAATCAATCCCATTTTATAAGGCAGAAAAAACGGATATGAAATACCAAATATTTTAAAAATTAAAAGCAGCATTTATTACGTAGTTGAAAAAATAAAAATTTTCACATTTTCGCTATAACTATATAATTTTTTAAAGATAATTGGATTTTATTGTATTGAATGGGAAATTGGTGTATTCAGTAATTTAAGTAAGATCGTGATAAAAAGAAGATTTCCGTTTAATAACTAATGTTGCGCTGATGAATATAGAAGAGGGGAAGGTGTATGGAAGGCTTAGGTGCATTATCCGGAATAGTTTCGATTCTTATTCTAATAGCTGTTATTTTAGCTTTTTTGATGCCGTTCTTCGTTCTTAGAATTCGAAATGAAATTATTTCAATGAATCAAAAAATGGCTGAACTTGTTAAGATTCTTGGGGGTACCAATAAAAACTATTCAAATGTAGAACTCACAAAATCTGGGAGAAAGCTTAAAAAATGTATGCAGTGTGGAACATTAAATAGATATGAAGATGATAAATGTATGAACTGTGGTGCGCCTCTGCCATAAATGGTTAACAAAATAGCATAACATCACGCTGGTGCGGGACCGGAAAAA
>CAZAJW010000171.1:0-2024 GCA_964485485.1 uncultured Atribacterota bacterium
TAGAAGTCTTTCTATCATGCTGGCAGTTTTCTGCAATTCCTTTATTTTGGACTGGTTTTCCTGTAATCTTTTTTGATTGATGGAATAGCCCTGGATAAGGTGATTTTTCAGGACATTGGTAGCCCAGATACGGAATTGGGTGCCTCGTTTGGAATTTACCCGGTAGCCGACAGAGATAATTACATCCAAGTTATAAAACATAATTTTTCTTCTTACTTCCCTTTTACCTTCCAATTGAACTACCGAGGATTCCTCGGTAGTTGATTGTTCATCCAGTTCATTTGTAGAAAAGATATTTTTAATATGCAACCCAATGGTGTCACTATCTTTTTCAAACAGACTGGCCATCTGCCTTTGTGAAAGCCAGACTGTTTCTTCTTTTAAGTTTACTTCAAAAGTTTCCTTACCATCTTCTGTGGTATAGATGATGATTTCGTTTTCTTTAGACATTGTGCACTTTTATCCTTTTACGATAATTAATTAATCATACTTATTTTACCAGAAGTTTATTTAGATTTCCTGGTTTATTAGGCAAGAATGGTAAACAATAGATGCAGTGATGGAATATTGCAATGTTGCAAGATTGGGTAATTCATAATTAGTCGTTGGTCGTTAGTATTTAGTAGCTAGTTTAAATACATAAAATATTTTGGGTATAAGTGGATGAGATTGCCACGAAATGATAAATCATTTTTCGCAATGACAAAACAGTATATCGTATAGAGTATAGCTTATACCTTTGAAATATAGTATTGAGTGATAAGCAAAAAATGAGAATGGAAGAGTCAAAGGATGCCATGATTATATTTTGCTATCTGGAAGAAAAATATAATTCTAAATCTTCTTTAGCATCATCAAAACCCAAACCTTGAGAAACTAAAAAATCTCTAACAGTTATTTTTTTGTCTTCAGGGACATCTGCTCCCAATATCTTTTTAAAAGTATCCTCGTTCATTCCCATTGAAAACAAATCGGCAATAGTAGTATTTCCGGTAAGAGAAAATGACATACTATCTTGTTGGGTTGTTATTTGTTTATCTTTTTTAATTGAGTTCAGATTAAAGGCATGTTCTTTCCAATAACTTTCTTGCTCCGAAGTCAGCCTATTATGCTCAATAAGATATTCAACTGCTCCTTCAGGTAAGTAAAAAGTTTCTTCTGAAGTATAAGGTGAATTGGTATAAAGAGAGGTAAACACTTTAACGGTATCGGTTTCTATGTGGTATGTTTCTCCGTCTATTTCATAAGGATCATAAAGATCTTTTAAATCTCTTAATCTAAAGGTTGCCGGATTTGTATCTTTATACAAACCAAAAGATTTAATAATAGCAATTGGGGGTATTTGATAAATATTTTCCAATTCAACCAGTGTAAACGAACCTCTTATGTCATTAATATCAACTATTTCTGCGCTTAATTTTTTCTGAACCTGTAATTCATTATTTTTGCTGATATCTACTGATTCAGCAGATATTGTTGACCGATTTCTACCTCTCCCGGGAGAAGAACCCTGTGCCGAGGAACGAGTCGTATTAAATAAACCCATTTGACTGGTTAGCCAGATCCCTCCTCCTAAAATCAATACAACAATAATAAAAATATGAACATTCTTAAATTTCATTTTATCCACCTCAAATATTATTTTTTACTATCTTTTTTCTTTAATAACGTTAAATGTAAAGTATCATTAACAGGACAAGTGATTTCATCAGTACATAACAGACATGATATACATTGATGATCTCTGATTACTTCCTTATTTGACACTTTGATATTCATAGGACATATGTTATCGCATTTTTTGCATTGTATACAGGTGTTATTGTTTCTTTTTAATTGAACAAACCTGAATAAATTAAATATTCCCAGTAATGCTCCCAATGGACAGAGGTATTTACACCAGGGGCGTTCGACAAATAGTGAAGCGATAAAAATGAATCCCAGCAAAATCAATGCTGGAAGCGCCACTTCATTGGACCAGATATTAAATAAAGAAAAATAAGGGCAATAATCCTGAAATACTA
>CAZAJW010000172.1:0-3406 GCA_964485485.1 uncultured Atribacterota bacterium
GTAAAGACCCACTTATCGCTACAAATAAGAGGATAAAAATTTCCTAATCCGACTTCTGTAAATTTCTTCATTAAATCCTTGTAGTGTTGGCTTCCGATAGGCTCATCATCCTGGTTATGAGCTAATAATATAATATGCCCACCTTCCTTTAATACCGGTAAGGCACCCCAGGCTCCTTTTATTGATTGATAGTGATTAACAGCACCTTTCCCACCATGAGATAATACTATATCATACTCCTTATCAATATTGATGAGCGAAAAACGTTTTAACTGTTCCACTGCCTTGTTATGAGATTGTTCTAAATCACCAGTATAAATGCCACAAACCTGATGTTCGCCATTAATCAACACATTTACATTAAAGTCAACACCTACTCTTTTCGCAACTTCTAAGGCAAATTCGTGGCAAGGATTATTTTCAAATATAAGATTATCAGCATTTTCATCATTCATAAATTCAGGCCCATGAAAGACCTGGGTGGCTTCAAGGTTGACCATTCCGGGGCAGACAGCCTTTCTTCCACCGGATGCACCTGCCATAAAATGTGTTTCCACTAAACCTGTTATAATATGAATATCTGCTTTAATAAAATCTCTATTAATTTTTACCGGGACACCCATCACATCTCCAATGGGAATCAAATCTTCTGCATAACAATCATGATCTACCAGCTGGTAATTTTCAACAACTTTATCCCCAAATGATTCCTTTTTCCATTGTGAGGAAGTAGGAGCATGTGTTCCTGTACCTATGATAATTTTTATATTCTCTTTTGTTACCCCTGCTCTCTCCAGTCTAGATAGTATTGGTGAAAGAATACTACCATCATCCTCAAAATTATAAGGAACTGGACGCGTATTATCAGAAACGGCAATGGCTACCGTTATTTCACCTGTGGGCTTTGATTGGTTAGCAATAATTTCATCAATCGTTCCACTGTTTACGGGATTTTCAAAGGCATTTTCAATTTCTTTTTTTGTTTCTGCTAAGGCAGGAGTAGGTTCTAATTGTAATGTTTCACATGTAGGAGGTACTTTTAAGGAAATATAATCGTTTAAATATTCAATATTTATTTTTTTCCAGTCAGAAGTATTCAAATTTTGATTATAATAATTCATATTTACCACTTCATTTCTCACAAATTTGGCAAGGGCCAATACCCCTATACAAAATGGGAATATTGACCCTATTTAAATGCTATTGCATTTTAACAATACCTTATAAACCAATCAATATTTGGTTTTTAGCTTAAGCCTAATTCTTTCATTGTTTCGGGAGTTGGTTTCCCGTCATTATCCCATCCTCTTAATTTATAGTATCCCTCAATAGCTGGTTCGATAGGACTAGGTGTCTTACCTGCTCGGCATCCTTCTTTAGCAGCTAAATTAACAACTTCCGGTAACTTATCATCTTTACTGCTAAATCCCCATTTAACATTGACGGCACGTTTTAAAGTAGACAGTCTTTCACCGATTTTTAGGAATTCTTCCATAGACATATCCCAGCCCGTAACAGCATTTACCGTATTCAACATGTCGGTGATTCCAAAACCACCGAACATCATGAAGTTACACTGAGTAACAGCATCCTGAATAGCGCTTAAATCATGGAATTTGGCTGCAATAAAATCTTTTCCTTCCATATCAAATCGGTCAGGAGCCTCAGTAATACCCATCTCCGGCAATAACAAACCACAAGCAGCCTTAAAACAAAGACCATGAGTATGACAAGCACCTCTTGAACTTGTTGCATAACTAACAGCAAGTGAGAAGAAAGCACGGGGATCATGAGCTGGGAAATCCATGCCCTTTACATGAACAGCAAGCTTAGGTGCATCTCCTCCAATTTTCTCAGCAGCCTTAACAATTCCGTCAGCAGCTAATTCACCTAGTTTTTCTCTTTCAGCAATTTGACGAACTACTTCAACCAATTGGTCTCCATCACCCCATTTTAATTCCATGCCAAAGGTATCTTCTTTGGTAAGCAATCCTTTTTCATAACATTCAGTAGCAAAGGCAACAAAAGCACCAGTAGAGATACAATCAAGTCCATAAAGATTGCAGATTTCATTGGCCTTAGCCACAGCATGAATATCATCTACGAGATTACAAGAACCTAGCATGCCAAGGGCTTCATATTCCGGTCCGCCGCCAGTTACTGCAAACTTCGCAGGTTCTTTGGTATCAATATGCCGATGGCAATGAATCGGACAATTCTGACAGGCGATCTTGGCACATTCAGCTAAATCTACATTAAGTGCCTCTGAATAATAAGGATAACTCAATTTTTCAGCCCCTTCTACCCAGACACCTCCTGCATCGCCTTTCCAATACTTAATCGGAAGGTCACCTAGTTCTTCTGTGGGGGTTGTTTCAGCAGTAGTACCACCCTTTAAGAAACCTTCAGGTGCAGTTTCCCTGATTCTCTTATTCAATTCTTTAGCTAAATCAAGTACTTTCTGAGGATCAGCAGCTTCTGGTTTTTGGGAACCTTTTACTGCAACTGCCTTTAAATTCTTAGAACCCATGACTGCACCAAGGCCACCTCTACCGGCAAAGCTATGTTTATCGACAACAATACATGAAAAAGCAATAAGTTTTTCACCGGCAGGACCTATATCTAAAACACTTGCCTTGGGTTCATCTAATTCTTCCCTGATAAGATCGACAGTTTCTTCTGAATTTTTTCCCCAGATTGAAGTTGCTTCTTTAATTTCTACCTGATCATCATTAATCCATAAATAAACCGGTTTTTCAGATTTTCCCTGAATCACAATCGCATCATAACCAGTTTTCTTAATCATCTGTGCCATTGTTCCCCCAGCAGTAGAATATAAGATTGCATTAGTTAAAGGAGATTTTGTGACTGAAATAAATTTCCCACTACCGGGTACAGCACTTGCCTGGAAAGGACCAACACCAAAGATTAACCTGTTTTCAGGATCTAAAGCACCTACTTCTGCTCCAACTTCTTTCCATAAGATATCAGCAGCAAATCCTACACCACCTAAATATTTACGACAATATTCTTCTGAAATTGCTTCTTCAGTTACTTTTTTATTTGTTAAATCTACTCTTAATATTTTTCCCCAATATCCGTTTGGCATTTTAATTCCTCCTTATTATTATATATCTGGATTATTTACGAGAATTGCAAAAATAAAAAATACAATAGGCACTCCTCCTTTCAGTATTAAGTTTTATTTTCGCATCTCCTTTCCAAATACGGGAGGAATAATTGTTTCCTCTTATTCCCTATCGGTCAAAAAACCCTAGAATAATGCTGTAGGTTTTATGACTCGGAGATTTTTTCGCTTTTTCTTTTAGTCCATTTGAATAGCCGCAATCATAAGGATCTGGCCATTTGATTTGTTCTAAATCGTTAATAAAAACAGTTTCTTTTT
>CAZAJW010000173.1:0-10188 GCA_964485485.1 uncultured Atribacterota bacterium
AATACATCATTTTCCCTTTGAGCCAATAAGAAAAGAATTAATGCTGATGCTCGTTGCCCCAAAGAATGTTTATCCAATGATTTTCCATTGTATTGAATGACTATTTTATTTTCTACTTTAAAAGTGAGTAACTCTTCCTGGTTTTCAGAAAACCTCCGTTTAAAATCAACTAAATGATTCTCATTCAATATGTCATCCAATTTACTGCTGTCTCTGTAAATCTGAATGAAGTCTTTATAGTTAGCTTCAATCTCTTGATAAGCTGTTTCCCGAATGCCTGTACCTCTAAAAACCTGTTTCATCTTGTCGGTTAGTTTATCCCTCCTGCCTTTGAATTCAACTTCAATTGAAATTTTACTTTCTGCCTCATTGATTCTTTTTACCTCTTTATTGAGAACATTATATTCTTCAAGCCAAAGGTTATCAAGTTCAGTAAGACGTTCTAATAAATTAGTTTGTAAATCGCTTCTTCTCTTTTCTGATTTTTCGATTTCCTTTAATTTCAAAAGTGCTGTTTCAATTTGTCTGTTCAGGTTCAGAAAATTATCTGGATTAATAGTGTCAGTATTTATTTCTCGTTTAATCTTAGCAAACTCTTCTTTTAATCCTTCTTTCTTAGTATTTATTTTTCCGATAACCTCTTTTAATTTTTGCTGACTTTGTATAGAATTCTTTTGTATCGTTTTTAGTTTTTCAAACTCAATTTTTAATTCTTGAATGATTGTTTTTGCTTCTTCAAATAATTCTTTATTAATTTCTGAACCTGTAATTTCTTGTTGAAAAAAATAATCATGATTAGAAATTACAGATGCCAATTCGCTTAAATAACTTCTGACAGTTGATTCATTTTGAACCAGTTTAGAAATATCTGAATCAAATAGCGTTTGTTGTTTCAATTTATCTTCAACGCCTTTTTCTTTAAAGAAGTTAAGCTGATGCTTCGAGTTTTGAATTTGAGCTTCTGTATCTTTTTTTAAGTCCTTTAAATTTTGAAGCTTTTTTAATTCAGATATTATGTTTTCAACCTCTCTTTTCTTTTGCTCAATTTTAACTTGAACTGCTTTTAATCTTGTTCCAATTAACCTTTGAATCAAATCACCTTCAAAATCTTTGCCTTTATTCGACAGGTCTTTTTGTCCAAAGTAAATTGGAGAATTAAAGCCTGTAGCATCTATAGAAATTCCCGGTTGAAGTAGGTTGTTTTTATAAATATCCTCTTTTTGACCATACAGTTTTTCTATTCTATATTCTTCATTTTGCTTGTTAACTATGGTAACTATGGCTTTTCCTCCACTACCCATTGAACGGGTTACTAATGAATTTTTATAATCTGGGTCAGCGGCATTAATAGGTAGTGAGATTCCAAGAACATAGCGTAAAACTTCCAACAACGATGATTTTCCACTTCCTCTTATTCCGATTAGATTGTTGAGTTCAGGAGAAAAATCAATTCTTGTTCCTTCCAATAAACCACCTTCAAATGCAATTGATTTAATGTAAGCGTTTTTTATTTCGGGTTTGTCTTTCGGTGAAACCCTATATTCACTGTCTGTCAAAGCAAAGGTTAGTGCTTCAAAATTGAAATCCCCTATTTTTATATAAGTAACCTTGCCTTTCCCAATAGCATCAATGCCTCCGTGAGCATTATCTGAACCCTCAACACAAGCAATTTTACTCTTTCTATTCAGCCATAGGCAAAGTTTATTGTAATTTTCAAGATTTGCATTTTTCTGAACAGCCAAAACCCTGGTAAATGATTCTTGCCTTACAAAATCCTCTTGTGTTCTGCCTCTCAACTCCGTAAACAATCCATTGGTGTCGTCAATGTGAGCCAAAACAATAAAGTAGTCGTATCCGATTTTGTCTAATGCTTCTACAGTTTCTTTTAGATTGAAGTTTGAATTTGGGTAATTAGGTTTGTCATAATTAGCAATGCCATAAAAAGCATTTTCCAAAAATTTATTGATATTGTCTGTTTCACCCTGATACCACCTATCTTCAAAAACAACTAAAATGTGTATCCCTTCTTTTAATGAAAATTCAACTCCTGCAAACAATCCAATACCTTCCTTTATCGCTTTTTTTCTTAGGGCAACAAATTCATTTTTATCAAATTTATTATGATTGGTAATGATTCCAGCATTGATATTTTGTTCTTTAAGTTTCTCAATATAAAGTCGGCAAAAATCATTCTCATTACCAGCATACGAAAACTCTTTATCTGCCTTTGTATGCAAATGGAAATCAGCCCGAAGCCAAGTCGCTCCATTTTCAAAAATATTTTTAGTTCCGTTTTCCATTATTGCGCTTTTCTATCAGTTAATAATTCTTTGACTTCGACATCAAGGATTTCAGCTATTTTGTACAAGTCCTCTAAACTTGGTTGCCGTCTATTTTGGGCATACGAATTTACCATATTGTAACTCTTGCCCAATTGCTCAGCCAACCATTTTTGTTTAATTCCCTTCTGTTCTAAAACGTCTTTTATTCGGTTCATTCTTGAACTTTTTTATATTTCGCAAAAGTAAGAATAATTATTTAATATCTCACAAAATGAGTGTTTAAATCATCATTCTGTTTGGGTGTGGAGGGAAAGAGCAAGCTCTTTTGGTTTTTAAGCGCTGGCATTTGTGTGTCGGCAAAAACCAAATGTGCTTGACCGTGCAGAGGGGTTTTCTACAATGAGGCACAACGGTTCAGTGCAAGTTTCCAGGGCGGGTTGCGTGCGATTTCCTGTCCAAAGGACAAGGGAAATCGGGCGTGAACCCGCCGACCGCGCACCACCGGCGCCGCCCTGAAATTTGTACATTACCGCCTGGCATTTATTTCATTTCATAATTTGTGCTTCGTCCACCACTAGTTTCTTTTTGTAAAATATTCTTCTTAATTAAATCTTGAATATCTCGAAGAGCTGTGTCTTGTGAACATTTGTTGATTTTCGCCCATTTTGAGGTTGTCAACTTTCCGTCAAATCCATCAAGCAGTCTATTTATAATTTTTTGCTGCCTATCATTTAGAATTGTGGTGGAATGTAATTTCCAAAATTCTGCTTTATGAAGTATTTTCGATAAAGTCTCTTCTGTGGAGTCAATAGCATTAACTAAACATTGCAAAAACCACAAAATCCATTCTGTTATATCTGAATTTCCTTTCTGTGTTTTTTCAAGTTTTTCATAATACTGTTTCCTTTCAACTCTGATTTGTGCAGACATACTATAGAACCGCCTGATACTTTTGTCAGAACGTGCCAATGTCATATCTGTAATTGCTCTAGTAATTCGTCCGTTTCCATCATCGAATGGATGAATTGTAACGAACCATAAATGAGCAATAGCAGCTTTAAGAACAAAATCTATTTCATGCTCGTTTTCAAACCAGTCTATGAATTTTATCATTTCTAGCTCTATCTTGTCAGAACTTGGTGCTTGATAGTGAACCTTTTCTTTTCCCATAGGACCTGACACAACTTGCATAGGCCCAGTCGTATCTTTTCTCCAGTCTGCAACTGTGATTTTATAAAGATTACTCCAACCTGATGGGAACAGTGCTGCATGCCAGCCAAACAGTCTGTTTTTAGTTAACGGCAAATCATATTTTTGAGTAGCGTCAAGCATCATTTCGACTATTCCGTCAACGTGGCGCTCCGATTCTACTGCTCCTGCAATGTCAATTCCTAGTCGACGTGCAATTGAGGAACGTACTTGTTCAATATCCAAAAACTCGCCTTCGATTTCTGATGACTTAATAACATCTAAAGTAAGAGTGTTCAATACTGCTTCATTTTGTAAATCAAAACCAATCGATTCCATTTTACCCAAAAGTCTTCCTTGTTGATTTCTAGCTTCACCAAGTTTTATCATCACTTTCTTATTGTCCCAAGTGAAGTCAGTCCAGTTTTCTTTTTCGTGTATATAGATTTTCATTCTCCGCATATTATGCGACAAATATACTTCTTATTATCCGCAAATGAAACTTTCTCCGCAAAATATGCTTAGAATACAGCTATTAATCTCCGCACTGCCGTTTTTTATGCTTGGCGGTAACGGTAAATTGTATGAGTAGTGGCAGATTGCGTGGTAACTTCCTGTCAAACCGCTACGCTGTTTGAGCGGGCTACAAACCTTGATATTTGCTACTTTACCTGCCATTACTTATACAAAATGTTGTGCGTTCGTTCTTTTTTACTCCGATTTTCAAAATTGCTACTTCAAGTTGAGTAAATATGAGTAATCATTTCTCTTGTTGTTTCTAACTGCAGAAATAATTTCTAGTAAGCTATCTTTCCCTGATGTCGTAAGATATCCAGCTTCTGCCGCAGCACATGCCGCCAAAATGCTAGAAAAATTTAACCCTCCAATTATAGAGACAGAAAGGGTTGGTATAATAGCGACAATGGAGTTTACAATAATTTTTCCAAAACTTTTTTCGTAAGACTTTACTAACTCATCTTTTATTTTTGTTACTTCTGGTTTAACTTCTTTATCAAATAACTTTTGAAGATTACGATAGTATTTGTCATCATAACCAACACTTTCTATGCTCGTTGACAATTCGGAAACTTTCGTCCTAAACCTTTCAAGTAACTTTATATTTTCAGATTTATAAGTTAAGAGCTCTGAAAAAGTTAGTTTACTCAAGTTATCAGATGGAATAAGTTCATCAATTATTTTTAATGATAATTGCTCTTTCGGAATTTCATATTCAATATCAGGTAAAACTTTTTTCTTAAATGACTTATCTGACTTAATTTTTGAAATTGTATTATTAAGTTTCAAGTTCAGTAAGTTGTTGTGAATTTTACTGTCTGTATATGGAATGTATTCATTCGTGGCACACATCAATAATGCTTCATTAATCCTTAAACTTGATGCTTGAAGAAATGGAACCTCGTAAGCTTCAAGTCTTACGTGAGGATTTCCGCCAATTACATATTTGTATCGGTTCTTGAAAGCTTCCCAAGCTTGTGCCTCATTTCCATTAGGAAATCTGAATTTAGCAAATTTCATTATCCAATCTGGTAGTTTTTCAGTGTCTCCTTTCGACTTAATAATATTTTGGAGGCTAATTGCTTCTGAAAATGTTCCTGCTCCAGGATAGAATGCTTCAATAAAAGATGGTGGAAGTCTTTCATATAAGATGTCCCAAACATCAGCAGAATAATCAATCGCAGTTTTGCAATACTCATCATCTCTTATGTCGTAGGTAACATTTGAAGTAATCAATAAGTCAAATTGCTTTGTAACGGATTGAGGATTTAAGATTTTAATTGCACCACTTTCAGAAAGTTTTAAGTATAATTCTTCTACTTTGTCTGCGTTAAATTTTTCTTCCTCACGCATCATAGCATTTCTTGCAAATTGCGGTTGACTGTCTAAAAAAACCAATTCGTCAAAAAGTAATAAAGCTTTTTTTAAGTTGGTTTCGTCAACACACCGCGAGTAAGGATAGTATAAACATTTCATATTATTTTATTTTTTAGGTCAAGCAGTTTGATATTAGCACAATCGTCTTAGAATGACGCACAACGGTTCTCAGCTATACGCAGGCAGGGATTTTACCACTGAATTTTCTACGAAGAATTGAACTTCAAATATACTACTTTCCTTTCCTACGAAGCACGAAACCCCTGTTTGCGTATAGGTGATGTTAGCGGTTCGGGCTTTCTTGGTTATTGCCATTTTTATAGTATTTGTTCATTAAATATCCTGATATTAAACCAATCAAAGCTCCTACCGAAGATAGTGTTGGTGGGTTTGCATTTGTGTTTAGACGAACAATTAAAGTAGCATAGACCGTGGTTGAAACAATAATAACTCCAATTAATAGAATTAAAGTTGGTATCCATTTTATCTTTGTACGATTATATATTGTTTGAAGTAAAATAATCATTGAGCCAGCCAAGAAAAAACCGCCACCTGCCGCACGCATCAATGCCAATATCAAAGTTTGAAAAGCAGGGTTCAATTCCTCCCAAGAACTGGAAAGCGCAACAGCGTGATAAGGCATAAAACTTTCTTTGAATAAATAAACGAAGCCAAAAACAATCCATATAGCACCAACTATAAAGTTTGGAAGCGGAACTATCCATTCATACTTTCTATTTAGGCTGGTTTTCATATTTTAACCAAAATCATCTATGTTAACATTCTTTTCCTCCACATTTAAGGATTTTAGTATTTCCTTCATTGAAAGGATGAATTCGCTAGTACCAACCAGATAAAAAACACAGTTAGCAACATCATCAAGTTTCGATTTCAAAAATTCTATGTTTATTCTACTTTCGATAGCGGTTTGAACCAAATTATAGTAAAAATTGGGTATTTGTAATTCTGAAAGTAGTTTGTGGTAAGCAGCAGATTGCAAAGTCTTATTACTGTAGAAAAGGTGAACCGTACCTGTGTGCTTATTCTTTTCCAATTCTTTGATAATCGGAATTATTGGCGTAATTCCAATCCCTGATACAAGAAATACGATTGGCTTGGTATCGTCTTGAATTGAAAAATGTCCTGTAGGACCAAAGATGGTTGCTGTTTCTGGAAAGTTCATTTCAGAACAACTCTTTTTAAAACTGCTTTCGCTTATTCTCATTGCAAATCTGAGTGTTGGTTCGGATGGATGAGAAACAATGGATAATGAACGAAAAGGCATATCCAAAACAGTGTGTTTGGGCTGGTTTAGGCTCAATATTACATACTGTCCAATGAGGTGGTTGAAGTCTTTGGGCTTTTCAAAGGTCATTTCCAAAGTGTTTTCGGCTATGATTTGCTTATCTATCAGTTTTACAACTCGATTATCTTCTAAAATTTGCGGATTGACGTTCTTCCATTTGGTATTTTTCTCTAAATCAACAGCCGTCAGAAATCCGCTTAGTATAGCACCTGTAAATCCCCCACCGGGAAAAGACCAAGCTGAGGCAAATTTGAGATTTTTTATTTCGGGGAAATGATTCAATCGATTAAGACCTGATTGTGCAACTGTTTGTGCATAGCCATAAGCGGTACCTTTCGGATTTTTGGTATATCGTTTTATGGTTTTGGAAGTACCCACTTCGTAGTACTCCAAATGCTCACATATACCCGGGAATTGAGATTCTAATCGTTTGAAAAATAATTGAGCAACCTTTTCCTTTTTTAGCCTGTAGTCTTTTTCGTTTAGGTTTTCCCATTCAGAGAGGTAATCAGCGGCACAAATCACCGCAAAGCTTTTGCCTTTTGGGGCTAAGCCGGAATCAACTTGTCCATAGTCAACAAATGCAAAGGTTTTGTTGCCCCAATCTCCTCTATAATTGTCTTTTATGTCGCTAAGATTATTGATGTCATTTCCTGCCAAAAAAGTGGAATAATGTTTAATGCCAAACTTCTTCAATTCTATGTTGAATCCCATATAAATAGAAATAAGCGAACAAGCTTCTTCCATTTTTCCAATGGTCTTGTAAACCTTCTCTTTGTAATCCGTTGGCAGTAAATCCGCTATTAATGGTATGGCGGCATTACCAATTACCACATCTGCATTAATTTGTTTTGATATTATTTGAGTATTGAAGGCATCATTAAATACAACACCTTTGGCAACACCTCCTTCAACCAAAATTTTATTGACATTTTTTCCCAACAACACTTGTCCGCCATTATTACTAATAACACTCGCTAAGTAATTGGATAACTGTTGAGAACCTCCCCTAATGAAATGGCCACCGCCACCAATGTATGAGGCTTGGGCTACTGAAAAGTAGAGCAAAGATAAATTATAAGGATCATCACCGTAGTACAATATGTTGGCAGTAAGAATTAGTTTTAAATCATCGCTTTTGATGTTTTTGTCGAGCCATTCGCCCACTTTCGATTTTGATGTCTTTACTATATTTGGAAATATAAGCGGCATTAAAGGAAATAGAAGAATCTGTTTCCATCTCTCTCTTGGCATTTTTGGAATCTCATCCAAAACACCATTTATTAATTTAAAAAAGCGGGAAATGCCCTTTTCCTCATTGGGGAATTTAGCTATAAGGGTTTGTTGAGCCTCCGCTATTCCGTGTGGGAAAGTAAATTCTGATTTTTGGGTCTTTAAGTGAAACAATTCAGGGACTTTTAGAAACTGAACATTTTTGTCAACTTCTAAAAATTTGAAAATATCTACCTTAGTATCTTTCTCAAACAAACCATCCATTTCGTGAAGGCCTACTTCCATTATATAGTCTTTTCTCTTGAATGTAGTTGCACAACCACCCGGAATATAATGCTGCTCGAGCACCAATACTTTTTTTCCAAATTTAGCCAAGGTAGCCCCGGCAGTTAAGCCTCCAAGACCACCACCAATAATTACAGCGTTAAAATGATTAGTACTCATATCAATTCAATTAAATAATGCAAAGGTCTGGATAGTTTGCGGAAAAAAGAATTGATTTGGGTTAAGAAATGCGTTTACGGATTCGACTCAAAGCTTCAGGAGTAATACCAATGTATGATGCAAGGTACTTCAATGGAATTTGTTGGAGCAGAACAGGTTCGTTCTTCATTAAATTCAAATATCTTTCTTCTGCGGACTCTTTCAGCATTGATAAAAGTCTTTTCGTTTGAATATTAAAAAGTTCTTCACTTGCCAATCTGCCAATTCTGTCACCCATAGAAGTGGTGTTATATATTTGTTGTAAATCATCATATTTTACACTCCAAAGTACAGTATCTGTTATGGTGGTCATTTGATAATCCGTTGGGGTTTGGGTTAAAAATGAATCATAGGCACTTATAAAACTTCCTTCAAAGCCAAAAGCAAAGGTAAAATCTTTGTCTTCGGATATAATGTTAAACCGCAAAACACCCTTTTCGATAAATGATAAATATTCCTCGGTACTTCCTTGTTTTAGTATTACAGAATTTTTAGAAAATTTTCTTTGTATCAGTTTTGTGGAAAAAATAGTCCAATCCTCATTAGACAAGTCAACTTGACTTTCAAAATATTCTCGAATCATTCTCATTGTTTCGGTTTTTTTAGCCTGACCGCTAACGATTGGCAATAAGAAACGTAGGGCATTTCGGAGCTCCTACCTGCCAAGCTACAAAACAGTTAATTAAATGTTATGTCGTTCAAATTTAACACTTTCTGGCCTATGTTTTTTATTGCGTGTTACAAGCTGGCATTTCTCACATTCGTATTATTTTCCTAAAGACTTTTTCTTTTTTATTTTTAATTGATATAAAGTAAATGCCTTTAGGATAATCGCTTAAATCAATCTTTGTTGTATTATTTGAGTAAAAAAGTTTTTCTCCATTTAGTGAAAATATAACTAATTCTAATATTTCGGTATTTGAATTAATTGATACAATACCATTGGTAGGATTAGGATAAACATTAATTTTGAAATTATCTTGAGTAATTTCATGTGTATTTAATTCTTCATCTCGAATTTTTAGTGCAGGGTCTCCAAATAAATGAAATTGCCATGCAGCTCTTTCTCGCTCAATTGCTTGTACTGTTGGATAGTATAAATTAACAGTATTTGTGTTATTTGTATTAGCATATGCATGTATTAATACATTTCCTAAACGAGGTGTGATGGTATCATTAAATAGTCCGTTAATGGCCCCTTCCAAAATCTGATTCATTCCTTTGCCAGATGCATTATAGGAACCCAAAAATGCAACTGCTCCATGTTCTGCCGTAGTTATTTTTTGTGCAAAACAGTCGTAAGTAATTGAGTCAATACCACCGCTGAATGTACCTGTTAAACAAGCAAATGAAAAAACGATGGGATAAATTGTATTTGTCAATTGAGATAATCCTCCTACGCCAAGTCCGAAGGACCATTTCATTATACCGCCATGCCCGTGATATATCAAATATCGAATTCCACTGTTTATCATGTTAATGTCTGTCCAGACATCATTAGGAGTTGAATCATTGGCACTTGCCAATGTGAAATTATATGACTCCGGACCAAAGTAACGAGTTTGCATTTCTGTGAGTATCTCTTCATTAAATTCAACTGGCCATGGAGGCAGAGCCTCGTTACTACCAGCGTGACCATAATATTCTTTAGGATAAGTGGTATAATTATTTTCATAGCTAATCGTTTTGTTGATAATATTATTAAGTTCAGAATAATTTTCGGCAAAAAACAAACCCAAAGGGATATCTTGATTTGGATGTCCGTTAGTTGATGAAGCAACATAGTAATTGTAACTTTCCACT
>CAZAJW010000174.1:0-6284 GCA_964485485.1 uncultured Atribacterota bacterium
AGATTTATGTTTTCGGTTTATTTCCAATATTGATGCGACTGATTTTGTTGAAGCGACTCGTGATCTTGATCCCGAAGAAACATTGTTTATTGTATCTTCGAAAAGTTTTAATACCCAGGAGACCATGACTAATGCCAAAACGGCAAGAGAATGGATAATCCGTCGATTGAAAGACACAGAAGCTATTGCCAGGCATTTTGTGGCTGTTTCAACCAATATTCCTAAAGTGAAAGAATTTGGCATTCTACCTGAGAATATGTTTGAATTTTGGGATTGGGTTGGGGGGCGCTATTCTTTATGTTCCGCTATAGGGCTTTCAACTATGATTGCTATTGGTCCTGACAATTTTCACGCTATGCTTGATGGATTTCATCAGATGGACGAACATTTTAGGCAAGTTCCTTTTTATAAAAACATACCGGTAATATCTGGTCTCTTAGGTATTTGGTACAATAACTTTTTTGGGGCACAGACTGTAGCAGTATTGCCTTATGAGCAATATTTGAAGCGTTTCCCGGCTTATCTGCAACAACTTACCATGGAGAGTAATGGTAAGCATATTACTATTGATAATCAAGAAGTTTCTTACCAAACCAGCCCAGTTTATTGGGGGGAGCCTGGTACAAATGGGCAGCATTCTTTTTATCAATTACTTCACCAGGGAACCAAACTTATTCCCTGTGATTTTATTGCCTTTAATGAATCTCTTCATTCGCTAGGTAATCATCACGATTTGCTTATCGCTAATGTTTTTGCTCAGGCTGAAGCTCTGGCTTTTGGTAAGACTCGGCAGGAAGCTGAGAAGGAAGGAATCCCTGAAAAACTAATACCACATCGAGTTTTTGAAGGAAATCGTCCTTCAAGCACAATAATCTTAAGTAAGCTTACTCCTACTGCCTTAGGTAAGCTGATAGCATTATATGAGCATAGCGTATTTACCCAGGGAGTGATCTGGAGAATAAACTCCTTTGATCAATGGGGAGTAGAGTTAGGCAAGAGTCTGGCAGCAAAAATATTTCCTGAACTTCATAATGCAAATATATCCCCATCTATACATGACAGTTCTACAAATAATTTAATTCTTAGATATAGAAAATCAAAAGGGCTATCCTAAAATTTTCTAAGCCTTCAAAAAAAATATTGACAATTTATCTCTTTTTCTATTAAAATAATTATAAGTAATATGCTACTAGCACATAATGTTAGTGACAAGTGAGGATACAGTCATGTCAGAGAATATTTTGAACCTAATTGTTAAATTGAAGTTAAACAGGGTCCTTGAAGAAAAGCATATGAATATGATTTGTAATCTTTCCATTGCTGAATATAGAGGTATTATGTCCCAAGAAAACGGACAAGAAATGACCTGCCAGGAAATGGCCGAGGCTATGGATTTATCACCATCAAGGAGCAGTCGTGTAATTGATAATCTGGTTCGCAAAGGTTATTGTATCCGAAAAACAAGCAATTACGACCGTAGGACAATAGCTATCACATTATCCAATAAGGGGAAGGAGGTAAAAAGGGAGATTAATAAAAATCGCGAAAAATTAGAACATGAAATTCAAAAAAATTTTTCAGATGAAGAAATGGACATGATTAAGAATTCATTAAAAATGCTATTGGATTATTTTATGTAAAAAGAAAGATGAATAAAAAGGAGGAATATTTATGGATATAATGCGCTGGGATCCAAGAGAAAATCTAATGCGTAGTTTTTTTGATGATTTCTTTGATATAACGGGCAAAACAGGTAGTAATAGAAGAAGAAGATGGGAAGAAGGTGGCATTTGGTCACCCGCTACTGATTTGCTTGATAAAAAAGATAAACTAGTCGCCAGGATTGAATTACCAGGAGTAGAAAAAAAGGATGTGAAGATTTCCTTAAGTGAAAACAACTTGACCGTTCAGGGGGAAATTGAAAAGGATAAGGAAACAAAGAAAGAGGATTACTATTGTTGTGAACGGGCTTATGGAACATATACCAGAACTATTTCTTTGCCTGCCGAGATTGATCGAGATAAAATAAAAGCTAATTTTAAAAATGGTATACTCGAGATTACTATACCGAAACAAGCAGAGAAGAAACCCAAAGAGATTACCATTGAACCAGAATAAACCGGATATCATTTAGAAATATAGTAAAAGGCTATTGTTTTAGAAAGAGGCAATAGCCTTTTTGTATTGAATTAAGAGTTATCTTGTTATATGGAAGAAACAGTATCAATGAATATTTTAATTACCCTGGCACCGCCAATAAAAGTTCCCAGAGAACTGCCTAGATTTGCCAGAGCCACTATTAGTAGTATTTTGGTAACCCTATTTCGAAAAAAATCCCCGAAAGTAGTTATGTCTCCTAATTTTTCAAAATCGTCAACCGTGGGTTTTCGGATTATTGCTTCTACGATTCCAGCAAACCAGCCGGCAGCTAGAAGTGGATTTAGAGAACTGATAGGTGCTACCAAAAAAGCAGTAAGAATAGAAAGAGGATGACCGGTTGCAATGAAAGTTCCTAATGCAGCAAGTGAGCCATTCCAGATAAGCCATTGCAATATTTGGTTAAAACCACTAATAGTAGAAATTCTAAAAGTTAAAACAACAATTATAATAATTGCAATTGGAATTGCCCATAAAATCCATTTGGTCCAATTAGCACTTTTGGGAATATAAGTTAAATCTTTCATATTGTGAGTCTTAAAAATTTCTTGTTTAATTCCGGGAACATGACCTGCTCCTATTACAGCTACTATTTTTTTACCGGGCGAATTTTTTATTTTTTCTGCCAGATATTGATCGCGTTCATCAATTAAGGTATGTTTTAACCTGGGGAAAGAGGTAGCTAAATCTTGCAGGGCAGCAGTGAGTATATCTTCTGATTTAAGTTTTTCTATTTCCTCTTCAGAAATTTCTTCTTTATTAAACATGCTTAGTAACAACATGAAGAATAAACGTATTTTACCGAAAAAACTTAATTTTTTCCAAATTCTGGTAAAGGTTACCTGAATATCCCTATCAGCCAGTACGAGATTGAGATTATTTTCTTTGGCAGATTCTATTGCTTGTATCATCTCCTGCCCGGGGTTTATTCCCAACTGGCGCGCCAATCTTTTTTGAAAAGTAGATAGAATTAAATTAACCAGTAGCAGAAGCGATTTTTTTTGCTTGATAATGGTCATAATATCCATTTCTTTCCATTTATTCGGATTGGTAATGGATTGAAAACGGGACGAACAAAGCTCAACACAAACAGAATTCGGCTTCTCTTCCCCTATGAATGTTTTTACTGTTTCAGCACTTGTTTTTGATACATGTGCTGTGCCGATTAAAAAAATATCTTTATCATCCAGTGAAATATGATGAATATCTTTATTGTTTTTCAATAGCTAAGCTCCTTTAACAAAAATCAAAGATTTTTGGGGGTTTTATTTGTCACAAATGAATGACATCAAATATTATAACATACCAGGGAAGAATGGTGTAGAATAAATAATTAGGTTTTGTTAAAATAAACACAGATACAAGAAATAGAAAAAACAAAATTTTAAAGAAAGCGAGGATACAATGAAGAAATCAATTGGTGCAAAACCTTTTTTAGCTGCTGTGCCGGTACTTATTGTGGGTAGTTATGACGAAGATTATCAACCCAATTTAATGGCTTGTGCTTGGGGAGGAATATGCTGTTCAAAGCCACCGTGTGTCAATGTTTCTTTAAGAAAGGCAACCTATTCCTACAATAATATTGTCTCTCATAAGGCTTTTACTGTTAATATACTTTTTAAGAAACATTTAGAACAGGCAGATTTTTATGGTATAGTATCAGGCCGTGAATATAATAAATTTGAAAAAACCGGAATTACACCGGTAAAGAGCGATATTGTCGATGCTCCATATGGAAAAGAGTTTCCCATGGTATTGGAATGTAAAGTAATTCATGAAATTCAGATTGGGTTACACACTGAGTTTATAGGAGAAATTATGGATATTAAAGTCGATGAAAATCTGTTTGACGAAAATGAAAAAGTTATTGGAAATAAACTTAATCCAATTCTATATATTCCTGAAATAAGAGAATATTATACATTAGGGGAATATTTAGGTAAGGGATTTTCCGTTGGGAAAGAGTTAACTAAATAAGATATAAATTAATCCAAAAGCGCAGGATTACCTTTGATTTAAATATTTAAGATAGTCCTGCGCTTACCATTTTTTAAAACAGCCATTCCAGTGTGAAATAAATACCTTGAGAACGTTTAAATTGACCTAATTTGGACTGTTCCTCTCCCAATAGGAAAGAATAAGACATGGTTGCAGTTACGCTTTCTGTGAGCTGATAGTCTAATCCAATGTTGTTTACCATACTCATATCATTCAGACTCAAGACACCTGCATAAAAAGGCTTGAAATCACTATCATCTATTTCCTGATTGGCATTAAGATAGAAATATGGAGAGGATTCATTACCTCTTTCAAAAGGAAGTCCATAGATAAAACCGCCGTTCAGGTACAGATTTGAACCAGTGGTATAATCGGCTCCGATTACCGCTTGGAGGTAGGGTTTTTCCAACATGGTCTTTTCTTGGAATTCCCAGTCTTGTGGAATAATATAGGCAAGGTCTCCTCGCAAGGTTGCACCTTCAATCCCGGGGAATTCTCCTTGGAACTCCAGTCCGATAACCTGTTTGGACGGATAACCCAGGGTAATTTCCATATTAATTCCCGAGGAGGTTGACAGGCTGACTGGGAAGGGGTCCATGTAATATCCTCGATAATAACTGATACTGGCATCAAAAGATGGAAAGCTGTGAGATAAACGTATTCCCCAGACTATATTTTCCGCCTCTTGGTAGGTAAGTACTATATTATCTACACCAATACCCTGTAAAGCAGCACCATAATTTGCCAGATAACTGTCTTTCAGGTATTCATCAGGATAAGGCGTGACCTTCAGCTTAGGTAGCAAGACTCCCTGTAGATAGGTAGAGTAATCCAGGTAATAAGTAGCACTAATTCCCAAGGCACCAAGTCTGTCCTGTTTTTTACCTAAAGATATTTCCGGCGGCATAGGATTGAAATTATCCAGTGGGCTGAATAAGTCTGCTGACCCCCAGGGTGTAACAATTTTACCTGCCTTGATGTCTAGATTATCAATTACATTATAGCCACTGAGATAAAGTTCATTAGGCCCCAACATAAAGGGACGGGCATATTCTTTATTGTTCATCCGTACAAGCAGGTCTCCTTCCAGAAAGATATCATCTGAAATTTCCTGGAAATAGTCAATATTGAGTGTGAGAGTATGATTCATTCTCTGTTGTGAGAGAAGATACGAACCTTCATACTCTAATGTCTGTGATGTATCAAATGCCAATCCCGGCATAGTACACAGAATTATCATACTAAGCAGAAAGAGAATTCCCGGGTAATATTTAGAATTCATCATATTCCTCCTGTTATTACAATTTTGGTCTCTGCAAAGTGCGGATAGTAAAGAAACTGTTTGAGAGATTCAGGTTATATTCGATCTCTTTGACATTCATCTGGGTTTGATGTTTGTCAATGATGTCATTCATCTCCATCTCCATAGGTGTGAATTTGCCCTCATCATCAAATTTTACTTCTTTGATTACCAGAGTCTTGACCAGCTGTTCGTCCAGGTCATAGAAATCTACCTTCTCTACGTAGAACTGTTTCTTATTAACGTAGAGTAAAAATTTGCTGTAGGAAGTGTCTTCACTATCAGGAATCACTTCCAGCACAAATTGTTCCTCGGTTTCTTTCAGTAATTCTTTTTCGTATTCTTCGTTTTGATAGTCCATACTGAGATCTTCATAGGAGAAGTCTGTTCCCATAAAGTTCTCCTGTTTAGAGGAACCGGCAATTCTGCGGGGTTTTTGATAAGCGGGCATATAGAGGTAAATTTTGTCTCCGTTTTCAATACTTAACAGAGTTACTCCTTCTACTGACTTGGGAGAGAGAAAGCGCATCAGCATAGTGATTTTGTCATCTTCTTCCTCTTTTTCAAACATGATGATTTCTCTACTTTCTTCTTTTCCGTCTTTATCGATTAAAATCATTTCGGCCTGGGTCTTACTATTTTCATAATCGGCCTGGTTTTCTTTAACCCTATCTATGATTTCATCAGCTGTTAGCTGTTCGGCAGCATAGAATAAGAAATTCAGGCTAAAAAATAGACCTAAAACAATAAGAATAACAAAACAACATTTAGATTTGTTTACCATTTTTCTCCTCCTTGAATTTTACTAATTTTAATAATAATGGTAGCA
>CAZAJW010000175.1:0-26584 GCA_964485485.1 uncultured Atribacterota bacterium
GGAAATGTTAGGACATTCCGATATTTCTACTACACAGATATATACCCATGTTAGTAGAAAATGGGTTAAGGAAGAATATTTTAAGGCATTTCCAAGAGTGTAAAAACAAATCGTATATCGTATAACGTGAAGAAAAGCAAATAGAAAGATTGAAGTTGCAAGATGAAATAAGTATCGAGTATCGAGTATGGTGTATCGAGTCCAAAGATAAATAAAAGTTACAAGATATAAAGAAAGTTTTCAGTTTTCAGTTATCAGTTTTTAGTTCAAAAAGATAAAGAATAAAAAGTTGCGAGTTTCGAGTTGCGAGTTAATACAATTTACCAATTTACCAGTTGACCGGTTTACCAATTAAAACCGTATATAGTATTCCGTATAACATGAAATTAAATAAAAAGATTAAATTGCAAGAAAAAAAGATAGTTTTCAGTTGTCGGTTTTCAGTTTTTAGTTGAAATACAAAGACGAAAAAAGGATTGTCAAGATGTAAGTTAATATAATTTACCAGTTGACCAATTTACCAGTTTGCCAATTAAAATAAAAAGATTTAATATGAAAATCAAAAAATAATAAATCTGAAACTGGAGGAAAATTATGGAAAAAATATTAGCTAAAATTGAAAAAAGCATTAAATCAATACAAGAATATAGTAAAGTAAAACCAGAAATTGCTATTATCTTAGGAACTGGACTTGGCGAATTAGCTGAAGACATTGAAGACAAAGTGAGTATACCTTATAAAAAAATCAGTAATTTTCCGGTTTCTACAGTACATGGGCATAGCGGTAACCTTGTGTTGGGAAAAATAGAAGGTAAAAAAGTTGTTGCAATGCAAGGAAGATTCCATTTCTATGAAGGATATAGTATGAAAGAAATTACTTTTCCTGTTAGGGTGATGAAAAGATTAGGCGCTAATGTTATCATTATTTCGAATGCTGCGGGTGGTATGAATCGTTTCTTTAAAAGAGGCGATTTAATGTTAATCCATGACCACATCAATCTTATGGGCAGTAATCCTTTGATTGGCCCGAATGAGGAAAAGCTGGGCCCTCGTTTTCCCGATATGTCCCAGGCATATGATTTAGAGTTGATTAAGTTAACCCAAAAAGTTTCCCTTGAAGAAGGAATTCTAATGCACAAAGGAATATATGCAGGATTACCCGGGCCAATGCTGGAAACCCCGGCAGAATATCGTTATCTAATAAAGATGGGAGCTGATGCCGTAGGAATGTCTACTGTTCCCGAAGTAATTGTTGCTAATCATATGGGCATGCGAGTATTGGGAATATCGTGTATTACGGATTTAGCAATCGATGGTGTAGTGGAGAAAGTTCAATTTGGGGAGATACTCAAAGCAGCAGCTAAATCTGAGCCAATAATGACTCGGATTGTAAGAAAGGTAATTAGAAATATTGATTATTAATCTTATTAAAGTATTTTTATTATCAACACTGCCGGTATTGGAGTTAAGAGGTGCTATACCTATTGCAATAAGTTATTACAAATTACCGGTTATACCTAGTTATTTATTCTCAGTGATGGGAAATCTTGTCCCTGCAGTTTTTTTACTATTATACCTTAAGCCATTTTCTGATTTCTTGCGAAAATGGCATTTTTTTGATATATTCTTTTCTTGGTTGTTTAAAAGAACCAGAAGGCATGAAAAAAAATACGAAAAATATGGTGCATTATTTTTGTTGTTTTTTGTTGCTATACCCTTGCCCATCACAGGAGTATGGACTGGTTGTGTTGCAGCGTTTTTGTTTGGTATTCGATTCTGGTATGCCTTTCCGATGATGGTTGGTGGTGTAATAATTGCTGGAATAATTGTTACAGGTACTAATTTGGGTATTATTAATTTAATTGTCCGTTAGGACAAATTTTATGTCTATTATAAATGTTTGATAGTGGTGATTAAAAAATATTAGGAGTAACAAGTATTTTTTATGAGAAGAACTATAGAATGGAAAGAAAACAAAGTAATCATGATTGATCAGAGAAAACTGCCCCATAATTTAGAAATAATAACTTGCAATAATCATCATGAAGTAGCCGATGCAATTAAGAAGATGGCTATTAGAGGTGCTCCTGCTATTGGTGCTGCAGCGGCATACGGAATGGCGCTTGCTGCCATAAATATTAATTCAGATAATATGTCAGAGTTTCTTCAAGAATTAGAAAAAGCGAGTAATGAATTATCTCTTACTAGGCCTACTGCTGTTAATTTATTTTGGGCTATAAAAGAGATCTGGAGTATTATTGAGAAGGAAGAATGTTCGGTAAGTGAAATTCGTGCAAATATTTTATTAAAAGCCGAGGAAATAGCGCAACTGGATATTCAAACTAATTATTTGATAGGTAACAATGGTGTTGCATTATTTGATGATGGGGACAATATTTTGACTCATTGCAATGCAGGTTCTCTGGCAACTGTATTTTATGGGACAGCCCTGGGAGTTATTAGGTCAGTTTTTGAAAATAAAAATAATATTAGAGTTTTTGCGGATGAAACCAGACCAGTTTTACAGGGTGCCAGATTAACTGCCTGGGAATTGAAGTCTGAAAAAATTCCTATAACTCTTATTTGTGATTCTGCCGCTGGTTTTTTAATGTTTACGAAAAAAATCAATAAAGTTATAGTTGGTGCGGATAGAATAACATCAAACGGTGATGTTGCTAACAAGATTGGTACTTATAGTCTTTCAGTACTGGCAAAAGAAAACAAAATACCTTTTTATGTAGCAGCCCCTTTCTCAACCATTGATTTTTCAATCAAAAGAGGAAATGAAATACCAATCGAAGAGCGAGATACAGAGGAAGTTACAAATATAATGGGACACTCAATTGCTCCTATTGGTATTGATGTATATAACCCCGCTTTTGATGTTACACCAAACAAAAATATATCTGCAATAATCACAGAAAAAGGCATAATAAAGCCTCCTTTTTTAACCAATCTTAAAAAGGTAAATAAAAATAATTAAATGCAATAGATTGAGGTGAAAAAATGCAAAATCCAGATAAATTTTTAATTACCGGTGGTAATCCGCTAAGGGGAACAGTTGTAATTGATGGTGCTAAAAATTCTGCTTTATCTATTATGGCTGCCTGTCTCTTGTCAAGAGAGGTAAGTATTTTAGAAAATGTTCCCAGGTTAAAAGATGTATACAGTATGATTGAAGTGATTAAAATACTTGGAGTAAATGTCGAATGGATTGATAATAATACCCTTTCTATAGATCCCGATGATTTTAATAATTATGAAGCTCCTTATGAATTGGTAAAAACAATGAGAGCTTCTTTTTTGGTTATGGGGCCATTATTAGCTAGGCTTAAAAAAGCTAAAATATCATTACCTGGAGGATGTGCAATTGGTGCCAGACCTGTTGATTTTCACTTGAAAGGTTTTCGAGCCTTGGGTGCTAATATAACTACCGAAAAAGGATACATCAAAGCAGAGGTAAAGAAATTAATAGGAAATGATATTTATATTGATTTTCCTAGTCTTGGTGCGACTGAAAATATAATGATGGCGGCTTCATTAGCAGAAGGCACTACTATGATAGAGAATGCAGCAAAAGACCCTGAAGTTATTGAATTAGGAAATTTCCTAAATAAGATGGGAGCTAAAATTGATGGATTGGGTAATGACATTATTACTATTTCCGGAGTAAAAAGCTTAAAAGGTGTAAAGTATAGAATTATTCCTGATCGGATAGAGGGTGGAACCTACATGATTGCCGCTGCAATTACTAGAGGAAATGTAGAAATAAAGAATGTTAATCCTTATTATTTAAAATCATGTATTGTAAAGCTTGAAGAATCTGGTTTGAGAGTAGATATCAAAGATGATAGTATATTTATTAGTGACCCAGAAGGGATTAAATCAGTTGATATCAAAACTATGCCTTTTCCTGGCTTCCCTACTGATATGCAAGCACAATTTATGGCTTTGATGGCGATTGCTAATGGAACTAGCATTATTACTGAGAACGTTTTTGAAAACCGTTTTGCGCATGCTGGCGATTTAAGAAGAATGGGTGCTGATATCAAAATAGAAGGAAGGAATAGTATTATTAAGGGAGTTAAAAAGCTTAGTGCTGCACCTGTTATGGCTTCTGATTTAAGAGGGGGCGCTGCCCTTGTATTAGGCGCATTGGCCGCAGAAGGAACAACAGAAATCAGCAGAATTTATCATATTGATAGAGGCTATGTTAAATTAGAGGAAAAATTGAGGTCATTAGGTGCTAAAATCAGGAGAGAATAAAAAAGAACAATGTAATAGAAAAATATGTCTCATATGATACAATAATAATTGATCTATTTTATGGTAAAAAAAATTTAAGACAAATAATGATTAGGGATGTTTGAGGAGGTAGCTTTCAATATGCTTGGGATGGATAAAAGTTTAGGTATAGATTTAGGGACTGTAAGTGTATTAATATTTCAAAAGGGAGTAGGGATAGTTTTGCAAGAACCTTCTGTGGTTTCTATTTATAAGGATACCGGAAAAGTTTTTGCAGTTGGAAAAGATGCTAAAGAAATGTTAGGGAAAACACCCGGAAACATTATTGCTCTTGAACCAATGAAAGCAGGAGTTATTGCTGATTATGATGTAACAGAAAAAATGTTGACCTATTTTATAAAAAAAGTATCTTCTAATTCCAGATTATTTCGGCCACAGGTAGTTATATGTGTACCGGCAGGTGGTACGGAAGTAGAAAAAAGAGCAGCATTGGAAGCAGCTGTGCAAGCAGGGGCCAAAAAAGCCTATTTAGTTGAAGAATCAATTGCTGCTGCAATTGGTGCCGGTTTAGATATTAGTGAGCCTTATGGAAATATGGTAGTGGATATAGGAGGGGGGACTACTGATATTGCAGTGATTTCACTGGGAGGAATTGTCGAAAGTGAATCTTTGCGAGTTGCCGGAAATAATTTTGATGAAGATATCATAAAATATATTAAAAGTAAATACAATCTCATGATAGGTGAAAAGACTGCAGAAAATTTGAAAATAGAAATTGGCTCAGCCATGGAACAGGAACAGGAGAGTTTCGCAGAGATTAGGGGAAGAGACCTCGTTTCTGGTTTACCTAAAAGTATTGAAGTCGGGTCTTCAGAGGTTCTAGAAGCTATTTCAAAAACCTTAGAATCAATATTGGATGGCATTAGAATGGTTCTGGAAAGGACACCTCCTGAACTATCAGCTGATATAGCGGATAAAGGAATGGTTCTTACTGGAGGAGGAGCTTTACTAAGAAATTTTGATGTATTATTAACAAAAGTTAATAAAATACCTGCTTATGTTGCTGAAAATCCAATATCATGTGTTGCTTTAGGCGCCGGCAAGGTATTAGATCAGATTCATTTATTAAAACAGGGATTAATCAGCAGTACACAAAGATGATAGATAAGATATATTTTAGGAGAATATTTAGCTATTTTTAACATAATGAAATTATTTAAAATAAATAAGATAAAAAAAGAGTTAAGCAAGGTAATAATATTTTCATTTTTTTCGATATTATGTTTATTATTATTGCAGTCGGTCATTTCTGCCCAAGAAGAGTTTATGCCTATTGATGAAATATATTCTGGCATGAAAGGCATCGGAAAAACTGTTTTTTCAGGAATAGATATTGAAGAATTTGATGTTGAAGTAATTGATATTATTTCGGGTGAGGGAATTAATAATAGTTATTTATTGGTTAAACTAAGCGGGGATAGAATTGATGAAAATGGTGGTATTTCTGCCGGAATGAGCGGAAGCCCGGTTTATATTGATGGAAAATTAGTAGGGGCTATATCACATGCCTGGGAAATGAGCGAACATAACCTATGTCTTGTTACACCAATAGATAGGATGATAAAATTACTTAAATATACTAATGAAAATAATCAAAAAATAACATCTGATATCATAGGCAAACATACAGTTTCTGTTTCTTTGGATAATGACTTGCAAAAAAAGATAGTAAGAAGCCTTCCGGAATATGAGAATGTTATTAATTTTTCTGAACAATTAGAGAAAAATATTTCTTCACTTGAGTTTAGACACATCCAATCACCTTTATTAATTAGTGGTTTTGATGGACGGGCAAGTAAATTAATTGAAAATAATTTTCTTAAAAAGGGTGCCACATCCATTAAAAATATCTCTGAATTGCAAAATATTGATACAGAATTTGGCATTGGACCGGACGTAAGAGAATTAGAACCTGGCTCTGCAGTTGCTGTGCAATTATCTACTGGAGATGCAAGTGTCTTAACTATTGGAACAGCAACCTATCGCAATGCTGACTTTGTCTTAGCTTTTGGTCATCCTTTTATGCATCTTGGCAAGGTGTCTTATCTTTTTTCTGCAGTTTATATATACCATAGTTTCCCAAGTATTGTTATGCCTTTTAAGGTGGGTTTTCCTTATCGTTTGATAGGGGAAGTAATACAGGATAGAGATGCGGGTATTCTGGCAAATTTGAATCGTTTTCCGCAGATTGTATCATGTAAAGTGAAAGTTTTTGATATAGATAAGAGTGTAAATATTCAAAGCGGCACAAAAATCGTGCCACAAAACGATATTGTACAAAGTGTAACCAGCGCACTGTTGATACAATCAATAGACCACACCATTGATAGAATAGGACAAGGGACAGCCACTGTCAGCATAGAATTGCAAGCTGAAAAATCAGGAGAAAAGCTGATATATGATAATATGTTTTTTAGCAAAGACGATATTGCCATTCAATGCACTAAGGATTTTGAAGAAATAGTTGATTTAATGATTAACAACTATGGTGAACAGATAGCATTAAGTGAGATAAAGGTTGATATTAACATAAGGGAGCAAAATCAAAGTGCTATTATAAAAGAAGTAGAATTAAATGAAGAAGAATATCTACCTGGTGATACTATAGATATAAAAGTTAAAATAAAACCATTTCGGAAACCTGAAGAAACCAAAATATCAAAAATAGAATTGCCTGATGATCTAGAACCAGGTGAAGCAGTATTGATTGTTAGAGGGGGCTCATCGACGGAAATAATAAGTGATAAAGCAATTTCAAAAGACAAAGATAAATACTTATTGGATGGTTGGGAAGAAATCAAAACACATTTTAAGAAAAAGATAAAGAATAATCAAATTGTTGCGGAGTTAATTCCCATAAATGAACGAGAAAGATTATCTCTAATAAATCAAGAGGAAAATGTAAAAATAGATGAAAGTGAATTAAAGATAATTATGGATACTGATTTAATAGTGGAAGGATATCAGGAAATGTACTTGAATATCAAGAATGAAGAAAATAAAAATAAGGATAGGACTCATGAGTAATATAGCTGTCATTGCTGCTGCCGGAAACGGAGAAAGACTTAATTGCCATATAAGTAAAATGTTGGCAAAAATATTAGACAAGCCAGTACTTTCTTACACCCTGGATCAATTTGAAAAGTCAAAAAATATTGACGAAATCGTGTTAGTTGTTCATCCAAAGGATTTGAAGTGCATTGAAGAGGAGATTGTAAACAAGTATAAATATAATAAGCTAAGTAGCATAGTTATGGGTGGACTAACCAGACAAGAATCTGTATATCGCGGGTTAGAATCTATAAAGAAAACAGATGGTATTGCCTGTATCCATGATGGTGCGAGGCCATTGGTTGAAGGATGGATGATTGAAGAGACTATAAAAATAACTGATTCCTATGATGGAGCAATTATGGCAGTACCGGTAGTTGAAACAATAAAAAAAGTATTATTACAGGAAGGGTTAGTTGAAAAAACAGTTAATCGTGATGAATTTTGGATTATTCAAACACCCCAGACTTTTAAGTTGAGATATATTAGAGAATTATATCAAAAAGCAAAAACAGAAGGACTAAAAGCTACCGATGATGCTTCAATAGTAGAGCATTATGGGGGGAGTGTAAAAATTGTAGAAAGCTCAAGGGAAAACATTAAGATAACTACATCTGTAGACATGGTGTTAGCAGAAATATTAATGAAGAATCGACTTAAATAAGATGATTAAACTAAAGAGTTATGCTAAGTTAAACCTTTACTTAGACATTGGCGAAAAATTGGTTAATGGCTATCATAATATTGAAACTATATTTCAAACAATTAATTTATTTGATGAAATAATAATTGAAAAATTAGATGAACCCTCATATCGTATAGTCTGTAATAATCCTGAAGTACCTGTCGGGGAAGAAAGTATAGTCTATCGAGCGATAGAGATACTAATGAAAGGCGAAAATAAGGGAATCGCTGTATCTATTGATAAGAAAATTCCTCTTGCCTCAGGATTAGGTGGCGGTTCATCAAATGTTGCTTCTATATTACTAGGTATTTGTAAATTATTTCAAATAAAAACAACTACCTCAGAATTAAAGGCTATTGCTGCCAGTTTGGGAATGGATATTCCCTTTTTTATTGAAAGAGGAACAGTTTATGCCAGGGGAAGAGGAGAAATCCTTTATCCGCTTACTTTGGAAAATTGCCCGATTCATTTGCTATTGGTAAACCCGGGGATAGCTATATCAACAAAATGGGCTTATCAAGCTTTTGACGAAGATAAAATAGATGATTTTAATAAGCCAATTTTAGATATTGATAGATATATAAACCGAAAAAATGTGATTAGCGTATCTGAGATTAGAAAATATATTTATAATAGATTTGATTCTATTATATGCAAGAAATATCCCCTAATAAGTGAAATTAAAAGTCAACTAATAGAATTAGGAGCCTTATCTGCTACAATATCCGGGAGTGGGGCAACTATATATGGAGTTATGGAAAATGAACAAAAGGCCGATGAAGCTTACAAAAAATTAAAAAATCAATATCAATTTGTTTATAAATCAAAGACTATAAGGGCAAAAAATATATTTATTTAACTACAAAAAACTACAATAAAAAATCGAAAGAAAAAGAGCCAAGAAGTAAAAAAAGTTAAACCTCTTTTTGAGGTTTTTAAAAACATCTTCTATGAGGGTGCGATATTCAATGATAATGATTGAGTATTTATAGTATAAAATTATCAAAAGGATAAAAAAATGAAAGTAGGATTTGGATATGATGTTCATCGCCTAAAAAGAGGAGAGACATTAATTTTGGGTGGGGAGAAGATAGGTTATGAGAAAGGATTAGTAGGTCATTCTGATGCCGATGTTGTAATTCACGCTGTTATGGATGCTTTATTAGGTGCATCTGGTCAAGGGGACATTGGACTACATTTTCCGGATAGTGACCCAGGATTGAAAGATGTTTCAAGTTTATATCTATTGGAAAAAGTAAAAAAAATATTAGATAAAAAGAGATTTATAGTATCTAATATAGATTTAACTGTAGTAATCGAAAAACCGAAAATATCAGTTTATTACGATAAAATGAAAAAAAATATTGCAATGATATTAAAGATACCTAAAGCCAATATTAATATTAAAGCTTCAACAAATGAGGGTATTGGATTAATTGGTCAAGAGGAGGGGATTGCTACTTTTTGTGTTGCTTTGTTAGAAAAAATAACATAGTATATTAAAATTACCCTGTATTTATTATATAATGAGATAAGTTCGATTGGCGGTACTTTTAACATAAAAATAGGGATTCATGTTAATATGAATAAGTATTATTAAATAAAGGAGATGTAGAGATGGATAAAAAAGCCCAGGAAAATAATGAAAAGCAAGAAAATATAAATAATAATGAGAATCAAAAATTATATCCACATCAGTTGCCGTTATCAACCTTGTTTACTTGGTTTATTGGTATACTTAATGGCAAAGCATGGGAATATTTGGGCTTGATGATGAATCCTGAAACAAGAGAAGTGAATCAGGATTTAGAGAAGGCCAGAATTTCCATCGATAGTATTGAATTTTTATTCGAAAAGATAAAGAATGAGCTTGGAGAAGAAGAAAAGGTACAATTAGAAAATCTTTTGGCAAATTTACAGATGAATTATGTTGAGAAATCCAAAGAAAAAAAAGATAATGAATCAAAAAAATAGTTAATATATTTATAAGGAAAGATAGATAGGAAGAGGTGTAGGTATGGCTAGGGCAAAGTCAAATGCAAGATTGATTTACAATGTAGTCTTTATTATTTTTATTAGCTTCGTTTGTATTGAAATTTCTGTCATGGCACAGGATGCTCAGTCTTTTTATCAAAAAGGATATGAGTATTTTAGCCAGGGTGATTATCAAAAAGCAGAGGAGAATTATCAAAAGGCTATAGATTTAGACCAAAATTTTGAAGATGCTCATTATTGGCTAGGAAAGGTGTACCGACAAATTGGACAATATGATAAGGCTATTCCGCAATGGATTGAAGTTTTAAGAATTAATCCCAGAAACCCTTATGCATTTAGATATTTAAACGAAAGTTTCCGCAGTACAGGAAGAGTACAAAATGGAAGTGCTGCTGATTATTTTAATAAAGGCATTGAAATGCTTGGTGTTGCAGATGAAGTATTTATAAATAAAAACCAATATAATAATCAAATCTTGCTTCAGGTTGTTCCGTATTTTAAAAAGGCAATTGAATTAAAAGAGGATATGATTGCTGCCCATTACTGGTTAGGAGAAGTTTATCATGTTCTATCAGAAAAAATAAGCTGGCAGTATACTTCTATGGCTATTAGTAGTTTTGAAAAAGCAATTCAAATTGAAGAGGAGAACAAACCTAATACATTCCAGAGACCAACTGAATACTGGTATTCATATCAAGAATTAATTCTCATTTTTCAATCATTAGGTTTAAACGAAAGAAAAGAAAAACTGTTGCTAAAAATGCAAGAGATAAAAGAAAAGCCCTATGAAGAAGTTTTGGCTGAAGCAGGATATGATGGTTTTGGCTACCCGGACAAGATTGAAATTGTAAAACAAAATGAAGAAGATGTGATTGAGCTGTGGAAATATGTTGAGAAAGAAAAAACATTTAGAGTTGTGAATAAGAAGATAGTGGGTGAAGAGGCAACCTATGATCAACATCCACAAGAAGAATCTATAATAGAAGATGTAATCGAGAAGGAAAATGTGGATGATGAAGACGCATCATAGGGATAGAAAAGGGAATAAGCAAGAAAAAGATAATGTTCGAATCGGCATTATGGGTGGGGTTTTTGACCCAATTCATATAGGTCATTTGTTTACAGCTGAGGAAGCAAGAATTAAATTTAATTTGGATAAAGTTATTTTTGTACCATGTCTTAACCCCACACATAAGAGAAATGGACAGGTAACAAATGTTAAGCATCGTTTGGAGATGTCTTATTTGGCAACTGATAATAACCCATATTTTGAAGTATCAAAAATTGAAATTAATCGCTCAGGGCCTTCATATACCATTGACACCATTAGAGAATTTCGTAATATCTATGGCTGGGATGCAGGTATATTTTTTATTACCGGAGCTGATGCTTTTCTGGAAATTGAAACATGGTATAAAAAGGAAGAATTATTAAAAATGTGTCAGTTTGTGGCAGCTACAAGGCCTGGTTATGACCTAAACAAATTACATCAGAATTTTAAAGAAGTATTAAATATTATGGAAATACCATTATTAGCCATATCTTCTACTGACATAAGAAATAGGATTAGGAGTGGTTTGAGTATAAAATATATTGTTTTAGAAGAAGTTAGGGAGTATATTTACAAACATAATCTGTATTCCTTGAAAAGGCTGGAAAATATTGGGAAGTAAAACAACTGGCTTGATGTCAATAGATTTTAATTATGTTTATTCTTATCTAAAGAAAAATATGAGCGAAGAACGTTATAAACATTCTTGTCAAGTAGGCAAGGTTGCAGAAAATATTGCTAAACATTATAGAATTTCTACTGATAAGGCAAAGGCCGTAGGATTAATTCATGATTGTGCCAAAGATTATTCTATAATCGAATTAAGGGGTTTAATTAAAAAATATAATATTAGAATTAGCGAAATTGAAAAAAATATACCCGGTTTGTGGCATGCCTATGTAGGGGCTGAATTGGCACGGGATATTTTTAATATTAAAGATCAAGAAATGTTAGATGCGATAAGGTATCATAGTACTGCTTCTAGAAGATTAGGTCTTCTAGGAAAAATCATTTATATTTCTGATAAAATTGAACCCGATAGAAAAACAGAAAAACTGGACAAGATAAGAAGACTAGTATGGCAGGATATTGACTTGGCCATGTTAGAATTACTTGATCAAGGAATAAAAATTCTGATTTCAAGAAATTTAATTATACATCCTGAAACCTTACATACCAGAAATAATATTATATATGAAAAAAAGGATAGTTTAGTTAATGAGTAGAGCGGAACGGCAAAATAAAATTCAGAAAAAAGGTAGAAAAAAATATTTACAGCTTACCATATTTGTTTTATTGTTAGTTGTGTGTTTTGCATTTTTGTATTTCTTTAATATTTTCCCTTTTGGTTCAGATATTTTGGCTCATGATAGATTAAATATACTAGTTGTAGGAACTGATACTGTAGAAAGCAAAGGGAGAGCTGATACGATATTTGTATTAAGTCTTTCCCCTAAAACCAAGGATACTATACTATTTTCCATCCCGAGAGATACAAGAGTAATGATCCCTGGTAAAGGGATGGATAAAATTAACCATGCTTTTGCTTATGGAGATATTGAACTATTAGAAGAAACCATCGAAAATCTTACGGGATTACCTATTCATTATTATGGAGTAATGGATTTTGAAGGATTTCAATATATAATTGATGCTTTAGGTGGTATAAGTATCAATGTGGAAAAAGACATGTACTATGTTGACCAAGCAGGTTCGTTAAAGATTAATTTACATAGTGGTCAACAAATATTAGATGGGGAAAAAGCATTGGATTATGTAAGGTTTCGATTTGATACCTTGGGTGATTTAGGAAGGATAGAGAGACAGCAAAAATTAGTAAATGCAGTTATCGATAAAATAATGAATCTTGATAGTATGATAAAAATTCCAAATATTGTCACCAGTTTAACAGAATATATAAAAACTAATATGAGTCCAAATGAAATAATTTCCTTGGCAAAATTAATGAAGGATATTGACAGGGATAAAATATGGGTTGAGACAATACAGGGAGAACCTCAATATATTGATCGAATAAGCTATCTTGTGGTTGATGCAGAGGAGGTTGAGAAACGAGTAAAATATTTAATTGAAAATAAACATAGAGGACTTAATATTGAAGTACTGAATGGAAACCAAATTCCAGGCATGGCCCATCATGTAGCAAGCAAGTTGAAAGAATTGGGATTTAATGTTGTAAATGTAGATAATGCTGATCGTTTTGATTATCAGAAAACATTATTGATTATATATTCTAAAGAGATAAAGTTAGATGAATACATAAAGCAATATTTTGGTGAAGTGGAAGTTATAAGGAGAGAACGGCCACAAAACGAGACAGATATGACTATAATAATAGGTAAAAATATGCTATACTAAACCAGACTAAATTTTAAGTTCTATTGTTTTACAAATATAAGCATATAAGCAAATAAAGAAAACAAAAGTATGGGAAATTTTTTTCAGATAAAAGTTACCCTTGAATTTTAATTTTAAATGACATTTAAAACTTAGAGAAGGAGCGGCATGTTTGAATAATAATGCAAAAGATATCTCAATCTTTTTTGCCAAAGAACTAGACGAGAAAAAAGCTAAAGATACTATTATTTTGGATATCAAGAAGATTTCATTTATTGCAGATTATTTTATAATTTCCACTGCACAATCTCCCACACATCTCAAGGCACTTTCTAATAATATTATTGAAAAATTAAAAGAAAAAAATATAAACAGAAATATAAAGTGCGAAGGAAATCCCCAAACAGGATGGGTATTACTTGATTGCGGCGATATTGTGATTCATTTATTCTCTGAAGAAAAAAGAGATTATTACCATTTGGAATATATTTGGCAAGAAGCAAAAAAAGTTTTATTTTAATTTTTATAGTATGAATATAAAATTGATAATAATTTTTTAACATAAATATTATGGAGGGAATAAATTATGAATGTTGTTAGTAGAAAATCTGGTCAATGGTTTTTCGGATTAATTATTCTCATTATTGGTATTATATTTTTACTGGAAAATATATTTGGAATTGAGGTATGGGAGAGTATATGGCTTTTTTGGCCTGTTATCTTTATCCTATGGGGATTAGTTGAATTATTTCAAAAAAAATCTATCTTTTTCGGTATTATTTTGCTGGCAATTGGGGTAATATTTCTGGCTAAAAATTTTGAATTTTACCAAATATCTGAATCAGTATGGAAATTCTGGCCTGTTATTATTATTGCTATTGGGATTGACCAACTCTTTAGAGGGCATAGTACAATTTCCGCCAATAGAAGTACAAAAAATAAAAAAGGAAGGAAAGAAGTGGTTACTCAGGAGGATGAGATTATCTAATTGATTTAACCATTAATTTGCGGAGTAGTATGATTGGAACAATTGTGAACAGCCTGGCTATCGTTCTTGGTTGTATTATAGGTTTGATCTTGAAAGATCATTTCCCGAAAAGAGTTAGTGTTATTCTTTTTCAAGGTATAGGGTTGACTACTTTGATGATAGGAATCCAGATGGCAATACAGGCGACTGAGGTTTTATTGATTATTCTTTCAATGGTTATTGGAGGGATAATTGGGGAAATAATAGATATTGAGAAGAGGCTAGATCAGCTAGGTAACAGAATTAAAAAACTTTTCAATAAACAGGAAGGAAAAGAGAGATTTACAGAAGGTTTTATTGCTGCTAGTTTGCTTTATTGCGTGGGTTCTATGGCAGTGATGGGAGCTATTGAGGAGGGCATAAGTGGTAATCCGGATATTTTATTAGCTAAAGCTGCCTTGGATGGTATTTCATCAATTATTTTTACTGCATCATTAGGTATTGGGGTTTTATTTTCTGCAATCCCGGTTTTTCTATATCAAGGAACTATTACCCAGATTGCACACTTAGTTAAAAACTGGATTACCAGTGATATGATAAATGAAATGACTGCCGTAGGTGGTGTATTGATTATCGGACTGGCCATAGGAATACTGGAGATAAAAAAAATAAAAGTAGCAAATTTATTACCATCCTTATTGATTATTCTTATTTTTACAGCTATAAGGATTTAGTCTATCATGTTATGTTATTATAATTATAAATTATATATAATTAAATAAACACAATATAAAAAAATAAAAAGCAAAGAAATACTATGAAGGAGAAAGAGAAATGGCAAAATATGAAACATTATCCTGCTTGAGAGATATACAAACTGAAGAGCTTGAAAACAAGAAAGTTTTGGTTAGAGTAGATTTTAATGTTCCGCTAGATGATAATTTACAAGTAAGGGATGATACCAGAATTGTTGCAGCACTAGATACAATAAAATACCTGTTATCCTCAAATTGCACCATAATTCTTATGAGTCATTTAGGAAGACCTAAAGGGAAAATAGTAGACAAGCTGAGGTTAGATCCTGTTGCTAAATATTTAGAAAAATTATTACAGATAAAGATAACAAAGCTCAACGATTGTGTTGGAGAGTTAGTAGAAAAGACTGTATCGGAATCTAAGCCCGGGGAGATTATTTTATTAGAAAATTTACGATTTCATGAAGAAGAAGAAAAAAATCACAATGGTTTTGCAAAAAAACTTGCTTCATTAGCTGATATTTATATAAATGATGCATTTGGAGCAGCCCATAGAGCACATGCATCTACGGCTGGGGTTACTGAATATTTAGCATCATATGCCGGTTTACTTATTGAAAAAGAAGTGAATTCCCTTGATAAATTGCTTTTAGATCCAGAAAAACCATTTATATCCATAATTGGAGGTGCAAAGGTATCAGGAAAAATAGAAGTATTAGAAAAGTTAGTAAAGATTTGCGATGTGTTGCTGATTGGCGGAGGAATGGCTTATACTTTTTTAGCAGCCAAGGGATATGAGGTAGGCAAGTCAATTTTAGAAAAAGATTATATTGAATATGTAAAAAAGATATATAATAAAGCTGAAGCAAAAAACAAAGAAGTCGTAATACCGGTTGATACTATCGTAGCCAAAGAATTTAAAGAAGATGCTGATAGTTTTAATGTACCCGTTGAACAAATTAAACCAGACATGATAGGGATGGATATTGGAGTAAATACTATTAACTTGTTTAAACAAAAAATATCTAATGCCAAGACTATTTTTTGGAATGGCCCGTTAGGTGTATTTGAGATGGAAAAATTTTCAAGGGGCACCAACCAAATTGCCCAAAAAATTGCTGATTTAGGCAATAAAAGTTTTTCTGTTGTAGGTGGAGGCGACTCTATAGCTGCCATTAACAAATTTGGTTTGTCTGATAAAATTTCTCATATATCTACTGGTGGCGGAGCTTCTTTAGAGTATTTAGGCGGTAAAAAACTACCTGGCTTGGAAGTGCTTAAGAAATAGTTTTGGGAACTGATTATTCTATTACTGATAAATAGAGTAACTGGCAAGAAAAAAATAGTTTTACAATTTACATTGAATACCGCACCCACATAGCGGGTGGATTTAAGAGACTCTAAAAGAGTCTTAAATATTTATTAGCCATTTTTTTCTCTGCTCTTTTCTCTTTAAATCTATTTAGTGCTTCAGGTAAAAAAGAAAAGATAATAAAATATTAGGGCAGAAAAATGTCTGCCCTAATATTTTTTGTAAGTTTAAATTGAAAAGAATCATATGTTAATAGCTATAATGTTTAAATATTTTAATAATACTGCATAGTTATTCAATTTATACCTTTAAAATCACTCCTAATTTTTTTATTATTTTAATAATATAAGATAATACAGTTAGTATGTTGACAAAAAATAATTATATTGTATAATTTAGATACCCTAGGGGGGTATATTTTTATGTCAAAAAAAGAAAGAATTGATGATATTAACAAAATAAAAATATTGCAACGCTTAAAGAGGATAGAAGGTCAAATTAGGGGCATACAAGGAATGATTCTTGACAACCGCTCCTGTGAGGAGATTTTGATGCAAGTTTCGGCAGTCAAGTCCGCCTTGCATAGGATTAATAAATTGATTTTAGAGGAAAAAGTGAATTCATATTTTAATTGTACAGAAGAAATATATTTACCGCAAAGTGCGCTTGATGAAATTATTGAACTTATTAATAGATTTGTAAGATAAATTGACATAATTTTATTTTATGTCCTATAATTGGGCGAAAGAATTGCCTGGAAAGAAGGTTTATACCAATGTTATGCGAAATGTGTAAAAAGAATGAAGCAACCGTGACAATTGTTAGGGTTGTGGGAATGAGTAAAACGGAGGTGAATGTATGCAACGAATGTGCTAATTATCTTTTGGGAAACACCGTTTCATCATTTTCCTTTTCACAAAAGAATATAAATGAGATATTGATTAATTTATTGAATGCATTTTCCAGATATAGCGAAGAAGAAAATTATAATATTTCTGAACTTGAAATAAAGTGTCCTAACTGTGGTCAGACATACACTGAATTTATTGAATCGGGGAAATTTGGATGCAGCAAATGTTATGAACTATTTCGTAAACAGGTAAAACCTCTTTTAAACCGTTTGCATGGTAGTAGTCAGCATACAGGGAAAATACCGAATGCAATTAGAATACGTTTAGACGGGATACAAAATATAGAGAAAATTAAGGATGAGCTACAAAGAGCAGTATCGAAGGAAGAATATGAAAAAGCGGCAAAGTTAAGAGACCTGATTATTGAGGAAGAGAAAAGAGTTGGAATTAAAAATAATGACTAATAAACAAACTGATGCATATATTAATGAATTAAGAGATTCCACAGCAAATTGGGTAAAAGGTCATGGTCCTTTAAATAATATTGTTTTGAGTTCGAGATTAAGATTGGCAAGAAACATCAAAGATATACCATTTCCCTTTAAAGCAAGTGATGAGCAATTAAAAATAGTGATGAATCAGAGTGAAGAAATTTTAAAGAATAATAAAATATTTTCCAATTTTAAAATAATTGATCTGAATAACTTGACCGCAATGCAGATAAGTTTTTTAGTAGAAAAACGTTTAATTAGCATTGCTTTGGCAAAATACATTAGACCTTATCGTGCTTTTATTTACAATCCTGATGAAACCATTAGTATTATGATAAATGAAGAAGATCATTATAGAATACAAGCTATGTTACCGGGCTTTCAGCTTAAGAGAGTTTGGGAATTGATTGATTGGTATGATAATAAAATTGAGGAAGATGTAGAATATGCATTTAATGATATTGAGGGATTTCTTACTTGTTGTCCGACTAACGTTGGGACTGGTTTACGCGCTTCGGTCATGTTACATCTACCAGCATTAATTGTAACAAATCGATTACAAGAATTGATGAATATGGTCTCAAAAAAAGGATATGCTGTAAGAGGTTTTTACGGTGAAGGCACTAATTTCCAGGGAAATCTATTCCAGGTGTCTAACCAGATAACATTAGGTTTAAGTGAAATGAAGATTATAGAAAATCTGGAAATTATAATTAAAGAGTTGATTGATGAAGAGCGGAAAGCAAGAAAAGAATTACTGATACACTCAAAGCAGAAAGTTGAAGATCAGGTTATGCGCTCCTATGGTATTTTAAAAAATGCTAAAATCATCTCAACAACGGAAGCAGTAAACTTGTTGTCGAATATAAGATTTGGGATAGAAATGGGTTTATTAATAAAGATAGGCTATGATGCTATAAATCGGCTGATGCTAATCATTCAGCCCGGCTATCTGCAATTAATCAAAGAGAAGAAGATGAACCAAGTTCAGCGTGGCTTAGCTAGGGCAGAGATAATTCAGGAGCAACTAAATTTTTAAATAATTAAAAATATATGATTCTGATAATTGTTAAAATATTATCAATATTGAAGATATTATTGAAAGTAAGTTATAAATATAATCTACTAAATTATATTAAATCATAAGCTTATTTATACTGAAGAATATATTATACTTAGGAATAACTAAGGGAAGGATTAAAAAATGTTTAAAAGATATACAGAAAAAGTTAGGAAAGTAATCATGATGGCACAAGAGGAAGCTGTCAATCTTAATCATAATTACATTGGTACTGAGCATATTTTAGTAGGCTTAGTAAAAGAAAATGAAGGGATTGCCGGGAAAGTACTACGTGAAATTGGCGTAGAACCGGAAAAAATTATTGAAGAAATAGAAAAAATAGTAGGAAAAGGGGAATATCAGGAAGTCAGTGAAATTACTTTTACCCCTAGGGCAAAAAAAGTACTGGAATTAGCTTCACAAGAAGCTAGCCAGTTAGGACAAAATTACATTGGCACTGAACATATATTATTAGGCTTAATTAAAGAAGGAAGTGGTGTAGCTACCAGGATATTAACTGATATGGGCATTGATCTTGATAATGTTTATTCACAGGTCATGAAAGTTCTAATGGAAAGCAGTCATTCGGAAACAACAACTGCTGGCGGTACTATTCGTAAAGATAGCAAAGTTCCGACTTTAGATGAGTTTGGCAGAGATTTAACAGAACTTGCCATGGAAGATAAATTAGATCCAGTAGTAGGTAGAAATAATGAGATCCAACGCGTAATACAGATTTTAAGTCGTAGAAAGAAGAATAACCCTTGTTTGATTGGTGAAGCAGGTGTGGGCAAAACCGCTATCGTAGAAGGTTTGGCTCAAAAAATTGCCAATCATGATGTTCCGGAAATATTGAAAAATAAAAGAATTATTAGCCTGGATCTTGCCTTAATTGTTGCCGGAACTAAATACAGAGGAGAATTTGAAAAAAGATTAAAAAAAATTGTCAAAGAAGTACAAAATTCCAATGATGTTATCTTATTTATTGATGAATTTCATACATTGGTTGGAGCAGGTGCGGCTGAAGGGGCTATTGATGCATCAAATATTCTAAAACCTGCTTTAGCAAGAGGAGAAATACAGGCTATTGGTGCGACAACTACTGATGAATACCGAAAATATATCGAAAAAGATAAGGCATTAGAAAGACGTTTTCAGCCAATTTATGTACTTGAACCTTCCCTTGAAGAGGCCATTCAGATACTGACAGGGTTAAGGGATAAGTATGAAGCTCATCATAAGCTTACCATTACTGATCAAGCATTAGTATCTGCAGTAAAATTAGCCGCAAGATATGTTTCTGGCCGTTTTTTGCCTGATAAAGCAATTGATGTAATTGATGAGGCATCTTCACGTGTTAAGTTAAAAAATACTGTTTATCCGCCTGATGTCAAAGAAATTGAAGATCAGTTGCTTAAAATAAGAAAAGAAAAAGAGTCTGCAGTGAAACTACAAGAATTTGAAAAAGCTGCAAAACTAAGGGATAAAGAAAGAAAAAGCCTGGAACATTATAATGAAATAAAAAAAGAATGGGAAACCGGTAGAACAAAAGATAAAATTGAAGTAACAGTTGAAGATGTAGCGGAAGTTGTTTCCAGCTGGAGCGGCGTTCCGGTGTATTCTCTTAAGGAAGAAGAGGCCAAAAAACTTATACGAATGGAAGAAGAATTACATAAACGAATTGTGGGTCAAGATGAAGCCATAAATGCAATATCTAGGGCAGTGCGTAGGGCTCGAGCAGGAATGAAAGATCCTAAAAGACCAATTGGTTCTTTTGTTTTTCTGGGACCTACTGGTGTAGGAAAAACAGAACTGGCCAGAAGTTTAGCAGAATTTCTTTTTGGAGATGAAAATGCGATGATAAGCTTGGATATGTCTGAATATATGGAAAAATTTGCTGTTTCACGTTTAGTAGGAGCACCTCCTGGTTATGTTGGTTATGAAGAAGGTGGACAGTTAACCGAGAAAGTAAGAAGACGTCCTTATTCAGTTGTATTGCTTGATGAGATAGAAAAGGCTCATCCGGATGTATTCAACATTCTTTTACAAATATTCGAAGATGGTAGATTAACGGATGCACAAGGACGAGTAGTAGATTTTAAGAATACAGTAATTATTATGACATCCAATGTAGGGGCAACATTGATTAAAAAAGGAACATCATTAGGCTTCAGGAGTGCAAATGAACCTTCGCAGATGGCCTATAAAGATATTAAAGAAAGCGTAATGGGAGAATTAAACAAAACCTTTAGGCCAGAATTTCTGAATCGTATTGATGAGGTAATTGTATTCAAAGGGCTAACTGAAAATGAAATTAAAAAAATTGCAGATTTATTGCTTGATGAAGTAAGAGAATTGTTAATGGAACAAAAAATAACATCTACTGTCAGAAAAAGCGCAAAAGATATTTTAGCAAAAGAAGGATTTGATCCTAACTTTGGAGCAAGGCCGTTAAGAAGAACCATTGAAAGGTTAGTAGAAAATCCTATTTCTGAAAAAATTCTTTCTGGTGAGTTTAAAGAAAATAACCATATTATAATAAAAGGTAGAAATGGGAAGATTGTATTTGAGAAAAATAAAGAAAAAATAGATAAAAAAACAAATGAAAAGAAAGATGTTAAGAGTGATAATAAAAAATAATAATATTGATAAAGTATTATATTCAAATACTAAAAAATGAAGAAAAACACCAAAGAATATTTTAAATGTATAAAATGTAATTATGAGACTCCTCAATGGTTGGGACGTTGCCCAAGTTGTGGAGCATGGAATACCTTTGTCAAACATGAAAGAACTGGGAATAGTATTCAGCACACCAAAAATAAAAAAGATAATCGTCCTCAGCCCATTAATGATTTTAGATTTACTGGTGAAGATCAGCGGTATCAATCAGGCGTTAAAGAGTTCGATAGGGTACTGGGGGGAGGAATAGTTTTAGGTTCCCTTGTTCTTATTGGCGGAGAACCTGGTATTGGTAAATCCACACTGGTTCTTCAAGTAGCAGATAAGTTATCCAAAAATATTGGAAAGTCCCTTTATGTTACAGCAGAAGAGTCAATCAGACAGATTCATATGAGGGCAAAGCGATTATCTGTAAATGCTGAAGAGTTATATCTACTTTCTGAAACTGATTTAGACCAAATTATCGAACAGATATTATATTTGAAGCCGAAGATAGCTATTATTGATTCTATTCAAATTATCAATGATAGCTCTGTTTTATCGGTTCCAGGTAGTGTTAACCAGGTTAAAAATTGCACATCTCGACTAATGGAAGTAGCAAAGAAAAATAATATTGCTATGATTATAATAGGTCATGTTACTAAAGGTGGTGTGATTGCAGGACCGAAAATATTGGAACACATGGTTGATACTGTGTTGTATTTAGAAGGAGAAAGATATCATTCGTTCAGGCTGTTAAGAGGTATTAAGAATCGTTTTGGTACTACAAATGAACTGGGAATTTTCCAGATGAAAGATGAAGGATTAAGTGAGGTTTTAAATCCATCAAAAATGCTGTTATCTGCTCGCAAAGAATCTATCCCCGGAACGGTTACCTCTGTAACCTTTGAAGGAAGCCGTCCATTAGCCGTAGAAATTGAAGCATTGGTTAGTTCTTCCTTTTTAACAAATCCGAGACGTATAACAACAGGAGTCGATTATAATAGGGTTTCATTAATTATTGCAGTTTTAGAGAATCGATTGGGACTAAATTTTCAATATAAAGATATTTATGTAAATGCTGCCGGAGGAATAAAAATCAATGAGCCGGCGATTGATTTAGGAATAGCCTTAGCTATTATCAGTAGCAGTAAGGGGCTTGCTATCGACATGGATACAGTAGTTTTTGGGGAATTAGGACTAACAGGTGAATTAAGATCGGTGAGTATGAGTGAACGCAGGATTAAAGAAGCCCAAAAGATAGGTTATAAGAAAAGTATCATACCTTTGGAAAATGCCAGACAATTATCTTCTTTGTTTGATAATTTAGCAATAAAGGGGATTTATAGTATAAAAGATTTACTAGATATAATGAAAAAAAAATAAATAGATATATCAGGAAGATTTCTATATAAGGTTTTGCTATAATTTTGACACTAATTTAGCCAAATGATATAATTTAATTGCTTTTTAGCTTGGTAATACATGATAATAAATCTCTAATTTCACAAATATCAAAAATGGTGGTGATTGCTGCGCCAAAGAATAATTAGCATCAAAATAGTGTAAAATTGAATAGAGGAGGTATTGTTTTGTCAGGAGTAATCAAAAAAATATTTTGTGTAATATTTATTTTGGCAGGTGGTCTGATTGGTTATGAAATAATTCCTGGCATAAAAGCCATTTCAAGTATAGAAATATTAGTTAATCAAAAGTGGCTATTATCCATTTTATCATTCATTATAGGAAGTATTTTTGGATTTATAATATTTATACTAAGTCATAAAAAATTAAGCTCTTTAGGCGAAGGATTCATAACCAATTTTTTAAGAATACCTACCCAGAATATACTTTCAGCTGTTATAGGTCTTATTGTCGGTCTAATTATTGCTAATTTATTAGCCTATTCTTTATCTTTTATACCCTTTGTTGGAAATTATTTACCTATAATACTTAATGTTGCTCTTGGGCTGCTTGGGATTATTATGGGATTAAGTAAAAAAGAAGAAAGTGTCAATTTTTATAAAAGAAGTATAGGGAGATTCAAAAAGAAAGACAAAGTTTCACAGTATCAACCAAAAATATTGGATACTAGTGTTATTATTGATGGAAGAGTAGCAGATATTTGTCAAACTGATTTTTTAGAAGGTGAATTAATTATTCCAAGATTTGTGTTGAATGAGTTACAAGCTATTGCTGATTCTTCTGAGCCATTAAAGAGAAATCGCGGTAGGCGTGGCCTCGATGTATTAAATAGAATAAATAAAATACATAGCAACAAAATTAAGATAGTTAGTCAAGACTATCATGATTTAAAAAGTGTTGATACAAAATTGATTAGATTGGCAAAAGAAATGGATGCTAAAGTTTTAACTAATGATTATAATTTGAATAAACTAGCACAATTAGAAAGTGTATCGGTATTAAATATAAACGATCTTTCTAATGCATTAAAATCGGTTATCTTACCAGGGGAAGAATTGGTAACACAAATTATTAAAGAAGGCAAAGAATCCGCTCAAGGAATTGCTTATTTAGATGATGGAACAATGATTGTAGTGGAAAATGGAATTAAAAATATTGGTGACAAAGTAAAAGTAACTGTGACCAGTATTCTGCAAACACCCGCAGGTAGAATGATATTTGGCCGAGTCAAAGAAAGATTAAGCAAAAAGAATTATGACCAGAACTATGGGAAAATGAATCACTACAATCAAAAGAATCGTTAGAAAAATAAATTTGGTATAACATAATATTTAGAAACGAGGAGATATCATTGGTATTAAAACTATACAATACTTTAACTGGTAGTAAAGAAAAATTTGTTCCTTTAAAAAAAGGGAGGGTAGGCATTTATGTTTGTGGGCCTACTGTTTATGATTATTTCCATATAGGTAATGCCAGGCCATTTTTAATTTTTGAAGTTCTAAGGAGATATTTAGAGTTTAAGAACTATGATGTAAACTATGTCTCTAATTTTACCGATATTGATGATAAGGTTATCAAAAAGGCAAATGAGCTTGGAACTACCTTTATAGATATTGCAGAAAGATATATAAAAGAATATTTTCAAGATGCTGATTGTTTAAATATCGGCAGAGCTGATGTGTATCCACGAGCAACAGAACATATCGCTGATATAATTGAGTTCATAAAAGGATTAGAAAGCAAGGGATATGCTTATGAGGTTGAAGGGGATGTTTTTTTTGAAGTTAGTCGTTTTAAGGAATATGGCAAACTATCAAAACAAAATTTAGAGGAAATTAGATCAGGTGAGAGGGTTGAGCTTGATAAAAGAAAAAAGAATCCTTTTGATTTTGTACTTTGGAAAAAAGCAAAGAAAAATGAGCCATATTGGGATAGTCCTTGGGGTCCTGGAAGACCGGGTTGGCATATTGAATGCTCGGTAATGTCCAGTAAATATCTTGGCGATAGTTTTGATATACATGCTGGAGGAGCGGATTTGATTTTTCCACACCATGAAAACGAAATTGCTCAGAGCGAAGCAATGAGTGGAAAATTATTTGCCAAATACTGGTTGCATAATGGATACTTAAAAATAGACAATAAAAAAATGTCTAAATCACTGGGAAATATCCTAAAAATAAGGGAACTTTGTCAAAAATATAACGGATCAGTTATAAGACATTTCCTGCTTTCGGCACATTACAGGAGTCCTCTTAATTTCTCCTTAGATCAGATAGAACAATCAAAAAACAGTATGGAGACCTTGAATAATATTATTTACAATATGCAATTTTTAGAACAGCAGAGTAAATTAACTGAAAAAATGAATTCTGAAGATACAGCATTATTGACTAAGAAATCAGAAATGGAAGAAAAATTTATTGAAGCAATGGATGATGATTTAAACACACCAGTTGCTTTAAGTGCTTTGTTTCTATTAGCAAAAAGTGTAAATATTTATTTAAGTAACAATCGACTAAAAAACAAGATAGTTTTAAACGAGATATTAAAATTTTATGAAAAATATGGTACCTCAATACTTGGATTTAAATATATTTCTAAAACAGATAACGAATATATAGTACAGGATAAAGAGATTGAAGAAATGATTAAAGATAGAGAGTCGGCTAGGAAGAATAATGATTGGGAAACTGCAGACAAAATAAGAAAAAAACTAAAAGATATGGGAATAATATTAGAAGATACGGCAGAAGGCATACGTTGGAAAAAAGCTTGACTATGCTTAAAATCGTAGTCTATAATTGAGAAAATATTTTATAAATAAGTATTATTTAAAGGCAGTTTTGGAAATTAGTAAGTTAGGAGTTTTCTATTGGAGATTTTTGAAGAAAAATCTTTTACCGCTTATCGAAAATATGATGATCGCCTATTGGTAAGTATGGCAAATTGTGGTAATCATTTAGCCGAAAATTATATAATTAATAAATACAAAAAATTAGTCAAGATGAAAGCAAGAACTTATTTTTTAGCTGGAGCTGACAAAGAGGACATTATTCAGGAAGGCATGATTGGTTTATACAAGGCTGTCAGGAGCTATGATGACTTAAAAATGTCTTCTTTTAGAACATTTGCAGAAATATGCATTAATAGACAAATCATAACTGCAGTCAAAATGGCTTTAAGACAAAAACATAAACCTCTTAATTTCTCAGTATCATTGAATCAACCTATATATTATGAGGATTCCGATAGGACATTGCTTGATATAGTTAATGACGTAAATATTAATGATCCTATGTGCTTATTTTTAACAAAAGAAAGATTCAAAGAGTTGAATATAAGCTTAAAAAGAATGTTATCTAAATTAGAAATAAAAGTACTAGAATCATATCTTGAAGGCAAGACATATAGGGATATTGCCACAGAAATTAAAAAAAGCGTTAAATCTGTAGATAATGCCATACAAAGAATTAAGTCAAAATTAGAATTTGCCAGTAAATTAGATTGACTCTAGTAAAAAAAACAATTATAATGTTGAATGTTGCCGGTGTAGCTCAGCTGGTAGAGCAGCTGATTTGTAATCAGCAGGTCATCCGTTCGAATCGGATCATCGG
>CAZAJW010000176.1:0-10121 GCA_964485485.1 uncultured Atribacterota bacterium
TATTTTCACTTCCTTCCCGAGGTATTCTAAATATCATACCAAGATTACCATTCTATTGATATACATTTGAATTTCAATACCAAAACATTCTTTATTAAAATGTATATTCACATCACTTAATTAACGACTATCTTTGTTTTTTGCCTTCTGAAATTGTCAGGGAACTTATTAACTTAATCCACAATGGCTAACTTTATTCATTATATTACAAAACCTTATCTTATTCAAATAAAAAAATGGCTTAAAAGAAGATAATCTCAATTTATTTTTTCTATGAAATACCTATGGACTCTTAAATCATCCCCTAACTCAGGATGAAATGATGAGACCAAGATATTTTTATGTTGAGCTAATACAATATTTTCACTAAAACTGGCTAATATCTTTACTTCGTCCCCTACTTTAGAGATATAAGGTGCCCTAATAAATATTCCTCTAAATAAAGGGGGTGTAATGCCCTTGATTTCTAATTCTGCTTCAAAACTGTTAATCTGTCTTCCAAAAGCATTTCTCCTAACTGTAATATCAATTAAGCCTAAAACATTTTGTTTTTGTCCTTCAACCTGTTTTGCAAGTAGAATCATCCCGGCACAGGTACCAAAAACCGGAAGACCATACCGATTATGGAGTTCAGCAATTTTTTCATTTAAGTGATATTTTACAAGTAATTTGCTAATAGTTGTACTTTCTCCACCCGGTATAATTAATCGCTTAACCTGGTTTAGGTGTGCTATGGTTTTCACTGGTATTGGTTGATGACCGCATTTTTCTATCATTTTCATATGCTCCTGAACAGCCCCCTGTAAAGCCAAAATCCCTATTTTCATTCTTTCAGCTCCTTATCTAGTGTCTTTGCTACGAAAGTTGCTATTATTGACCAGATTATTGCAATATTACCATCCTCTTACTTGCATCCTTTCTGATTCAGGTATTTCATCTATCATAATACCCTTCATTGCTTCCCCTAATCCTTCAGATACATTGGCAAGAACTTTGGGGTCTTTATAGTGTGTTGTGGCTTCTACAATTGACTTTGCCCTCTGTTCGGGGTTATCTGACTTAAATATCCCTGATCCAACAAATACACCATCACAACCCAATTGCATCATCAAAGCTGCATCAGCCGGAGTAGCAATACCGCCTGCGGCAAAATTGACCACTGGTAGCCTACCCAGCGCAGCAGTTTCCTGAATTAATTCAAACGGAGCACCATATTCTTTTGCTTTAACAATCAACTCTTCTTTACCCAGCCCTTTTAAAGCACGTATCTCTTCATTTACACAGCGCATATGCTTCACTGCTTCAACTATGTTCCCGGTTCCGGCTTCTCCCTTTGTTCTTATCATATCTGCACCTTCTGCTATTCTCCTTAACGCTTCACCAAGATTCCTGGCACCACAAACAAAAGGTACCTTGAAATTACTTTTATTAATATGGTATTTTTCATCTGCCGGGGTAAGAACCTCACTTTCATCAATATAATCTACCTCTAATGCTTCTAGTATTTGCGCTTCCACAAAATGACCTATTCTTGCTTTTGCCATCACCGGAATAGTAACTGCTTTCATAATCTCTTTTATTTTCTTGGGATCTGCCATCCTGGCAACGCCACCGGCAGCCCTAATATCAGCAGGAACCCTTTCTAATGCCATAACAGCTACCGCTCCGGCATTTTCTGCAATTTTTGCCTGTTCGGCATTTACCACATCCATTATCACTCCACCCTTAAGCATTTGAGCTAAACCTCTTTTTGTCTTATTAGTAGATTTTTCTATCATATTATATTCCTCCTTTTTAATAAGTAATAATTTAACAAATTTTATCCTATCCTTTTTTATCATTATATTATATCTGTAAAATCCAAAAAAGATAGAAAAAAGACTGCTATCGGTAAAAACTTACCCATAGCAGTCTTGACAAATATACTCAAGGGAGGCACTCTTATAGTAAAAACTTTTAAGAGACCTCTGTTATATAATTTGTTTTACTTTCTTATTTCTCCCCACATAATATAAGCAATCTCTCCCAATTATCATCAATATCCTTCTGTATCTCTTCGACTAGCCACTTATTTTCTGGCCTTAAGGCATCCTTATATCTTCCCTGGGGTTTCATCCATTCGGTTACTGGTTTTCTTTCTTTGGGCTTATAATTTAATTTCCATTTTCCGTTCTCTACCTCATACAATGGCCAAAAATTGGTCTGAACAGATAATTTTGCCATTTTTATAGTTTCTTCTGAGGGGAAACGCCAACCCCTTGGACAGGGAGATAGAACATTCAGAAAAGCAGGTCCTTTGGTATAAAATGCTTTATGTGCTTTATCAATCAAGTCACTCCAACGCCAGATAGATGCCTGCGCAACATAAGGTATTTTATGAGCTGCGATAATCCCTGTTAAATCTTTTCTATACTGGGTTTTACCCGGAATAACTTCCCCGCATGGTGATGTAGTTGTCCAAACACCGCGAGGTGTAGCACTGGAACGTTGAATGCCGGTATTCATATATGCTTCATTATCATAACAAACATACACAAAATCATGTCCACGCTCTAATGCGCCTGATAATGACTGTAAACCGATATCGTAAGTACCGCCATCACCGCCAAAAGCAATAAATTTCATCTCTTTGTCTATCTTTCCCTGTTTTTTAAGAGACTGGTACATTGCTTCTACTCCACTAATCGTAGCTGCTGCATTTTCAAATGCATTGTGGATAAAAGATGAGCGCCAACTGGTATAAGGATAAATGGTTGTCGCCACTTCCAAACAACCGGTGGCACTGGCTACTACCACAGGATCATCACAAGCAGATAATATCTGCCTTACAGCAATAGATGCACCACATCCGGCACACAAGCGATGTCCCGAACTTAAGATATCTTGTTTTTTAGATACTTCTTTTAATTTTGCCATCTTGTTTCACCTCCTACTCCCTTACTCCAAGATATTGAATTCGTTCTTTTACTTTACCGGACTTTGCAATAGCATCCAATTGATTATAAACACCTTCGATGTCCTGCTGGTTAATATCCCGTCCACCTAATCCATATATAATATCTATATTTTCCGGTACCTTGCCAAACTCCATCATCGCTGACCTGATTTCAGTGAAAAGAGGTCCGCCAAAAGCACCAAATGAATCAGATCTATCAAGAATAGCAACTGCCTTAAGATGAGACAAAGCCTTTGCAATTTCCTGGTAAGGGAATGGTCTGAAAACTCTGGGTTTTAACAATCCAACCTTTTTCCCTTTTGCTCTCATTTCATCTACAACTTCCTTGGCAGTGCCTGCAGTCGAAGACAAGGCAACAATTGCTGTTTCTGCATCTTCTAATTGATAACTTTCAAACAATCCATAAGGCCTTCCGGAAATTTTTTCATATTCCTTGGCCACATCCAATATAATTGGTTTTGAATTCTTGATATCTTCAGCTTGCTGGCGTTTATGTTCAAAGTAATAGTCATAAAGATCAAGAGGACCGTAAGTCAGTGGTTTTTCCGGATCTAAAAGAGGATTATTTGGCTGATAATCACCGACAAAATTACGAACAACTTCATCATCTAAAAAATCTACCATTTCAATTCCATGGCTGGTAATAAACCCATCATACATTACCATGACCGGAAGTCTAACTTTCATATTTTCAGCAATTCGAATTGCCTGGATTGTATTATCATATGCTTCCTGAGCATTTTCAGAATAAAGTTGTATCCATCCCGAATCTCTAGCAGCCATCGAATCACTGTGATCACAATGAATATTAATTGGACCCGATAATGCCCGGTTAACAACCGGCATCACAATTGGCAATTTGCTGGAAGCCGCAATATAAACAATTTCAAACATTAGTGCCAGGCCGTTAGCTGCAGTGGCAGTCATTACCCTTCCTCCGGCAGCAGCTGCGCCTACACAGGCACTCATAGCACTATGTTCGCTTTCTACAGTTACAAATTCAGTTTTAACTAATCCATCTGCCACATATTCCGAAAATTTCTGTACTAATGCTGTTTGTGGGGTAATTGGATAAGCAGCCATAACATCAGGGTTGATCTGTTTAATGGCATATGCAGCAGCATCATTCCCGGTAATCGCTACGGTATTTTTATTCATTTCTTTCCTCCTTTCTTGCTTTGCTCACTTCTGAATTCACTTTCATCCACCATTGTAATAGCATTGACCGGACATTCGGCTGCGCAAATACCACAACCCTTGCAATGGTTATAATCAATTTCTTCAATCTTTCCATCCTTGACAATAATTGAGGAATCCGGACAGTAAACCCAACAGATTAAGCAATTAGTACATTTATTTTTATCTCTAACCGGTCTTAGGGAACGCCATGAACCCGTCTCATATTTTTCAGAATTACCTGCCTCTAATATGAGTCCTCCTTTCGGTATTTCCTTCCATCCCTTTTGTTTATTGGTAGTCATTCGCTTTCCACCTCCTGATATGCTCTTTTTATGGCATTAACATTTCCATCAATAATTTTTTGACTAAATTTGCCGGCAAATTTTTTCTTAATATCATCAATTACGTTATCTAATTTCAGTAATCCTGTGGCCTTGATGAGTGCGCCAATCATTGGTGTATTGGGCATCGGTCGTCCCAATTCTTCTAAAGCAATCTTGCTTGCATCAACGGTAAATACTTTTCTGCCCTTTAGCTGGAGTTTATTTCTGATCTCTGCAGGGCTTTCGCTGGTATTAATAACAATTATACCGTCATCGGTTAATCCTTCGGTAATATCTACCGCCCCAATTAAGGTTGGGTCCAGCACAGCTACCATGTCTGGATTAGTCACATGACAGTGGATCCTGATTGGTGTGTCACTTATTCTGGTAAACGATTGAATAGGTGCACCCATCCTTTCAGGACCATATTCAGGAAATGCCTGAATGTATTTATCTTCAGCAAGCGCTGAGGTTGCCAGTAGCTTGGAAGCAGTTACAGCTCCCTGTCCACCTCGACCATGCCATCGTACTTCAGTAATTTTTTTCATGAAAACATCCTCCATTTTTGTTAAACTAATTTTCATTCTTAAAAATCTGTCTTCCCAATAATGCCTGGGATAATGTTACCTCATCTGCATATTCCAGGTCTCCGCCTATCGGTAATCCATAGGCAATCCTGGTAATCTTGATACCTAAAGGCTTAATCAGTTTTGCAATATAGGAACCGGTTACTTCTCCCTCAATGTTGGGATTAGTAGCTAGAATAACTTCTTTAATTTTTTCTTTTTTCAGTCGTGACATAAGATGATCAATAGTCAGATGTTCCGGCTCTACACCATCTAAGGGAGAAATTGCCCCTTGCAAGACATGATAAACTCCCCTGAATCCTCCCGTTTTTTCTATCGCCATTAAGTCTCTGGCTGTCTCCACTACACATATTATGTCTTTCTCTCTGCTCTGGTCCTGACATATTTCACATATATTTTGATCGGTAAGGTTATGACAAATTTGACATCTTTTTACTTGTTTTTTAGCGTTGATTATAGATTGTGCCAATATGCCAGCTTCTTCTTTGGTGGTATTTAAAATATATAATGCCAACCTTTGTGCAGTTTTTGGACCAATACCAGGCAGCTTCGATAATTCATCAATAAGTCTGGCTAAAGGTCTGGTATACTTATAGGCCATATCAATATCCTTTAAAACATGCCCGGTAAGTTGATTCCACCGGTTAATTTACTCATCTCTTCATTTACCATTTCCTTGGATTGTCTAATTCCTTCATTCACTGCTGCCAATACCAAGTCTTCCAGCATTTCTTTGTCTTCCGGGTCAATAATATCGGGTTCGATATGTATTTCCTTAATTTCCTGCTGGCCATTAATTATCAGTTCAACCATTCCTCCACCGGAAGTAACCTTGATTTCCTTCTGTGCCAGTTCTCCTTTAATTGCCTCCATTTTCTTCTGCATATCCTGAGCTTGTTTCATCAAAAATTTCATATCCATTTTAACTAACCTCGTTTTTTCTAATCTTCAATAATCTTTCCTCCAAATAAATCACGAGCTTCCTCTAGAATCCTATTATCAGATGAATTATCTTCTTTAATCTGCTCTGAAATTCCCTCTTGGGCACGTGGATTAACAGACTCGTGATTTACGGAATCTTTATTTTCTATTTTACCTTTATTTTCTTCTAAATCAAAATGAGTAAAGACTGTATTGTTGTTATTTTCGGTAATGAAACAATTTAACTTTATCGTAAATCTAGCCTCTTCGCTAAGAATTGCTTCCACTTTTTCTCTATTCTCTCTTTTTTCCAAACTCTCTTTGTGAAAAAGGCAATCACGATGAAAACCAATCATCAACTGATTACCCTCAATATAAACCTCACTATTAGCGGTCAAAAAAGCATGAAGAGAAATTCTTTCATTCTTTACTCTGGAAAGTACCCTGGGCCAAATCTCATCAAATTGACATTTCTCCTGGTCACTATTATGAGATTTACTCGGCTTCTTAGTCTTAGAAGATTGTATTTCCTCTTTTTTGTTTTCCTTAGGAAAAGATTTTTCTATCTTTTTTTCAGCAGTCCCTTTTTTATTAACTATTGTCTTGTTAACAGTTTCCTTTTTTTGGTTGTCTTTTTTATCCTGAGTCATTTTTACAACCATTAGTTCCAATAAAATCCATGGATAATGATGATATTTTATTTTATCCTCAATTTTATTCAATTCTTCAATCGTATCTATCATAATTTTCGTATCAATTGTCGCAGCTAATTCTAATAACTGATCTAAGTTTTCCTCTTCCGGCATAGAACTATAACTACTATTATTTCCTAAAATTTTAATAAGTGATAACTTATGAATATAAACAATCATATCCTGAACAAATTGATGCAAATCAACACCTTCTCTGACCAATTTATCAATTAATTCAAGACCTTCTTTGGTATCCTGATTAGCAATAGCTTTGGTTAACTGCAAAAACAATTTTTGTGGGATAATCCCCAAAAGTTCTTTGACATCTTCATAGGTTACCTTTTTCTCACTAAAAGCAAGAACCTGGTCAAGAATACTTTCTGCATCTCGCATCGAACCGGTAGCACTTTCGGCAATCAAGCGAAGGGAAGATAAATCAATATTTAATTTTTCTTCTTCCATTATCTTTTTCAATTTTTCCACAATTTCATTTATGGATATTCTTCGAAAATTAAAGCATTGGCAACGTGATAAGATTGTATTTGGAACCTTATGAGGTGCAGTGGTAGCAAATATGAACAATACTTGACTGGGTGGTTCCTCCAATGTCTTTAACAGAGCATTAAAAGCTTCATTGGTAAGCATGTGCACTTCATCAATAATGTATACCTTATATTTCCCTTCAGCCGGAGCAAAGCCAATTTTACTTCTCAATTCTCTTATTTCATCAATGCCGCGATTTGAAGCACCATCAATTTCCACTACATCCATGGATTGTCCATTATTAATTCGAATGCATTGATTGCATTTATTGCACGGATGATCGGTTGGCCCTTCCTGACAATTCAATGCTTTTGCCAGAATTCGAGCAGTGCTTGTTTTTCCAACACCCCGGGGCCCTGAAAAAATGTATGCATGCGCAATTCTATTAAGCTTAATAGCATTCATTAGGGTCCTGGTAATGTGCTTTTGTCCAACGATATCTTCAAAAAACCGAGGTCTCCATTTTCTATATATTGATTGGTATTGAGTCATTGATAATTCCTATTTGTAGTTATAAAAAGTTTTCTAGATATGATCGTGCCCTACCCTCGATCTATTCTCCCAAGCGATATTGAAACAGTTAACTCCAACCAGGTTTACCTACGGCACGCAAAGAGATTTGCTTACCGCTGCTTCCTTCCGGACCTGACGGAATTCGCAATTCTTTGCTGCATAGGACCCGGCTTTCATCGCCACTTATTTCAGTCAGACCTTAAAAAAATAAGACCTCAGGTAGGTATTCGACCCTGCTGTAGCGGATTGCAGGTTCAGGGCACCGCTAACTCCCCGTCTAGCACGATCATCTTTTCAAATTAATTACGAATTATGGCGGAGAGGGCGGGATTCGAACCCGCGAGGCAGCTTTTGGCCGCCCAATCGCTCTCCAGGCGATCCCGTTATGACCACTTCGGTACCTCTCCTAATCCTTTGTTTATGATAGACAAGACACTTCATCATGTCAACTGAAGCAATTTTTCCCCTTTGTACTTCTTTAAAAATTGTAACAAAAGACAGTTTAATATTGTAATACATTTTTGATAAAAAAGCTACTAGCAAAATAAATTATATTTAAATTAAACATTATCAAATAACTCAAACACCCAGCAAACATTGAAGGATAATCTTATTTTTTTATGATTACCTGCTTCTATTAACTCCAATTCGTTGACAATAATTAGCAATCTTACATTGAGAGCATAATGGGGATATCGGCTTGCAAATAATCTGGCCATGGGCAACTAAAAGTGTATTTAAATAAATCCAATATTTTTTCGGCAATACCTTCTGTAAATCCTGCTCAGTCTCCTGGGGTGTTTTTGTTTTGATAAGGCCAATGCGATTCGAAATTCGGTGAACATGAGTATCTACAGTTATGCTGTCTATTTTAAAAGCGATACCTAATACTAAATTTGCTGTCTTCCTACCTACACCTGGTAGTTGAATTAAATCACTTAGCGTATTCGGCACCTTGCCCCTGTATTTCTTCAAAATCAATTCGGCGATTTTTTTGATATTATTTGACTTTATTCGATAAAAACCCACAGGATAAATTAAGTCGGCAATCTCCTCTTCTGACAACAGTAACAGTCTTTCCGGATCAGGTGCTTTTGAAAACAATCTTTCTGATGCCCTGGCAGTTACTTCATCCTTGGTTCGGGAAGATAGAACAGTACTGATTAATATGCGATATGGGTATCCCCCTTCTCTCTTCATTCGATTCATTAACGGAAAATGCCCGCGAGATTCAATCTCGCGGGACAATTTTTCCATTAGGCTGTCATATTGAATTGACCTGGCATAAGGCATAATCATAAATTTACCCCTGAAAGATAATTAGTAATCAATTACCGATAGGTTTTGGCTTTATTTGATGTATATAAACCTATTCATTGAATCAGGTATCACTTATTTTCAGATGTCTGAGCATAGGTAACAATGCTATCAATGTTTTCCTTGCGGGTAAAATCTGCCGGTTTCTGGTAGGCATTCAGCATTCCTTTTTCATCAGGTGTCAAAACTTTTTTGCGTTTTAATTTCCATTGCAGTAATTTCATTAACAGCTTATCAAAAAAAGGTAGTTTGTTATAATTAAAACCCCCACGAAGATAATAAAACTGGATCTGCTCTAATTGTTCTTTGCTAAAATTATTGTTTTTAACTTCCTCTACAGTTTCTTCTCGGAAAGGGCTTGCACCCACTGCAAATACAACAACTTTTTTCCCCTTTAAAATATCCAAATTATCTTTAATTAGCTTAATTCCTTCAATGCCAACAGTATGTAAGCTTCCACCATAGATTACAACATTATAATCTTTCAATATTCTCTTGTTTATTTGCTTATAATCATAAAGGTCTGCCGACAATTTTTCAGCTATCCACTCTGCATATTTTTTTGTAAAACCTGTTTTAGATTTATATACCACTAAAGATTTCATACTTAATCCTTTTTTTTGTATTGTTAGTAAATAGCTTTAAAATATTTTATATATTATGTAACGGAAATAATATCCTTTTATTTATTTAACCATAAAAAACAACTTTCTTAGAAGGTGGTAATGGTTAAATAAAGGTTTTACCATAAAAATATCAAGATAATCCATATGATCATTTTTTATCTGAAATCTAAAATAGTTATATTACTTGTAAATATTCAGTTAAAATAGTAGAAAAAAGTTAACTAAAACTAAACAGAGAATTAACCCCTCCCTTTTAGGGGTTCTTAAAGCCACCCGCTATGCGGGTGCGATATTTATACACTATATATAATTAGCATGTTATATGTAATGCAGCAACTTTTTTGCTAGATATTTCTTCATTGTATGCTTCGCAGGCATTTTTTGTTTTCTCAATCAAAATCTTTTTAATCCCCTTTTCTTTTAATTTGCTTATTACAGCCTCTTCAACTCGCATCAAACCATAC
>CAZAJW010000177.1:0-4122 GCA_964485485.1 uncultured Atribacterota bacterium
TTTTTTAAATTTTGCCCACCACAATGTGCAAAGATTGCTGACCATTCAGCACAAATTCTGGAAAAATAATAACGGCTACTTCTGACTGGCCCCACTATGGTATCTTCATCATTAATAAATATTGCCATTATCCTGGTAAATGGAAATTCAACTTCGATTTCATATATTATTTTCGCTTCTGACAAGCCTTTTTGAACATCTTGTTCAGCAGGAGAATTTCCAATCATTACTGAAATAGGTGTTATGTCTTTATTAATCAATTCGAAATTAGCAAGACAATTATTATTGGGAATTAGCAGGATAAATGTCAAAATATTTAAAAATAGAAGAATATTTTTTGCATAATATTTTTTTCTCATAAAATACATTCTAAATAATAATATTTAAATACACAAGTTCAATGATAATAAGTTGCAGAGATGTCAGAATATTCTTATTTTATACATCTCTGCAATTTAATTAACTTCTTATCAATAATATAATTTGTTTGATCATTTTTTCTCTGTTCAAACTGAATCTGCATTCTGCTTCTTCTGCCGCTTTGACTGAATATAAAGAACAAATGCAAGCAAAAGAATTCCTGGAATGTCAGTCAAAACATTTGGAGTTAACAATAAGATAGCACTGATAACCAACAGAATACGTTCAAAATGTTTAGTTCTTGTTAATAAATAACCACCCGCTGCAGAACCTAATGCTAAAACTCCAGCGAGTGAAGTTATAATTAACAATACTGTACGGAACCAGTTTCCACCTAACCCCAGCAAGGCAGGATCTAGAGCAAAGATAAAGGGAATCATAAAACCGGCAATTGCCAATCGCAGAGCATTTAGACCTGTTTTCATGGTATTACCACCTGCTATGCCGGCACCGGCATAGGCTGCAACTGCCACAGGGGGTGTCACATCTGCAATAACACCAAAGTATAGAATAAACAAGTGTGCTGCAAGAGGAAGAACGCCCAACTGTACTAAAGCCGGAGCAGCCATAATGGATAAAATTATATATTTAGCAGTAGTAGGTAAACCCATTCCCAGCAATATGGAAGCAATCATAGTAAATATTAAAGTTAAAAATAAGTTTCCGCCACCTAATGCTACTAACCCGCTGGCTATTTTTAATCCTAGTCCAGTTAAAGTAACCACACCTACTACCATCCCTGCACAAGCACAGGCTGCAGCTACACCTAAAGCACTTCTTGCACCATCTTCAAATGCACCTAATAATCCTTTGATGTTTAACCTTGTTTCTTTTTTAATCATACCAAATGCTACAGATAATACTATAGCCCAAAATGCTGCAAATAATGGAGTGTATCCTCTAATCAAGAAATAGACAAGCCCAATAATAGGAATAAGGAGATGCCCTTTTTCAGCTAATACTTCTTTCGCTCTAGGCAATTTCTCTTTTGGTAAACCACTTAATCCATGCTTGCATGCTTCTAAATGAACCATAGTCATAACAGCAATATAGTAAATAATAGCAGGAATTACTGCGGCGGCAGCAATTTGGATATAGGGAATTTCTAAAAATTCAGACATAACAAAGGCAGCGGCTCCCATAACCGGGGGGAGAATTTGACCACCAGTAGAAGCAGCGGCCTCTACTGCACCGGCAAAATCCTTTTTATAGCCAATGCTTTTCATCAAAGGTATGGTGAAACTACCAGTTGTAACAGTGTTGGCAACTGAGCTTCCATTAATTGAACCCATAAACCCACTGGCGATAACTGCTACTTTTGCAGGTCCTCCAGTGGTGTGTCCAGCAAGTGCCATAGATAAATCTATAAAAAATTTTCCCATGCCTGTTTTATTCAAGACTGCACCAAAAAGAATAAAGAGAAACACAAATGATGCTGAAACACCTAATGGAATACCATAAATACCTTCTGTTCCCATGTACAAGTGTTCTATTATTCTTTCTAAAGAATAACCTCGATGAGCAAAATATCCTGGCATATGTGGTCCAAAATAAGAATATACTAAAAAAATTATAACTACTATTGGTAGCTCTGGCCCTATTGCCCTTCTGGTTCCTTCTAAAACAAGCAAAATAGCTAATCCACCCATCAAAACGTCAATATTTGTTGGTAATCCAGCTCGTAAAACTATTTCATCATAAAAAATGATTAAATATACACTAACTATAGCACCGATTCCAGATAATATAATGTCGAATATTGGAACTTTCTCTTTACTACTCCCAATGCCTTTTTTAGTAGTTGGGTAGAGAAGAAAAATTAACGCTAGCGCAAAAGCCAGATGTAATGCTCTCTGTTTTAAAGCTAGCCAAAGTCCAAAACCGCCGGTATAAAAATGAAAGATTGACATACTGATAGCAATGACAGAAATAATAATAGCAATAATTCCAATTGGTCTCCGAACATTAGATTCTGAATCATACTGTTCTAATATTTTCTGAACATCAATTTTCCCTTCTTCTTTAGCATGTTCTTGAATACTCTTTACTTTTTCAGTATCTTTATCCTGATTTTTATTCATAATCCTATAATCCTCCTATAATATTTAATGAGGAATTTATTAATTAATTAGATATTCTAATAAATTTAATTGTATAATATTAACAGTTACTAATCCATCACCTACTATTTCTGATAAATTAATTTCATTTTTCTTGAATTTAAAAACATTTTCCCTTATTTTTCCTATTCTATAGTACAATGGTTGTGGTATTTCTCTAGACATGTTTTTAATTTTAAAACTACTATCTTCACTTATAAATATTTCTTCCCCAAATGATGTATAAGGCATCCCTGCACCATGATCAAGAAAATGAGTCTCTACAAGAATTAATTTACCATTTTTGTCCCTTTGAAAAAATTCCCAAACTGGTGTTTTAGCAACTGAATGAGTATATTTTAATAAAAAATTTTCTCCTAATTTTATATGGTCTTGAAAAATAATTTTACCATCAGGATATCTCTTTATATTAAGAGCATAAAGGGGAAATATTTTTATCAATAATACTAATAAAATAACAAAAATACTTAATAACAGAAAAACATATTTTTTCTTCATATTTGCTTTATTTTGAAATGTTCTATTTAACAAATTTAATTATAAAATAGTTTTAAAAAAAAAGTCAGGGCAATCTAAAATGCCCTGACTTTTTCTTATATTTCCTTTTTTAATCTACTAAACCAACTTCTTTATAATATTTTTCTGCTCCTGGATGTAATGGAACTGCCATTCCATTTAGTGCAGTTTCTGGTTTAATATTTTTACCTTGAGCATGAACCTGAGCCAAAATATTTACATTTTCCCATAATACCTTAGTTAAATTATAAACTAGCTCTTCATCTAATTCTGCTTGACATATCCACAATGCAGGAGTAGCCAATGCCATAACAGGTTCATCTATACCTTTATACATTCCAGATGGTATTTCGGTAATACCATAGTAAGGAACCTCTTCTACTAATTTTTCAGCTGCCTCTGAATCAACTGGTATTAATACAACATCACGAACTGTTGCAATATTGATTATAGAAGAAGTAGGATATCCGGCAGTAGTAAAACCAGCATCAATCTGGCCATCAATCAGTCGGTCAGCAACTTCATTAAAATCGATGTAATCAACATTCATATCATCAAATGAAACACCATGGGCATTACAAATGACTTCTGCATCTGCAGCTGTCCCGCTGTTAGGTGCACCTACGCCAACTTTCTTGCCTTTTAAATCAGCAATTGATTCAATTCCAGAGTCTTTTGCGGCAATAATATGAATAGTTTCTGGATACAAAGATGCAATACCTCTTAAATTTTCAATTGGTTCATTTTCTTCATATAGACCACTACCAGTGTAAGTCCAGTAAGTCGTGTTTGCCTGAGATAATCCAGTTTCAATTTGACGACGTCCAATAAGGTTACAATTCTGAGTTGAGGCATTGGAAGTCTGTGCAGTAACAACTAAATTTTCTATTTTATTTGAAAGCATCTGTGCCAAGGCTCCACCTAGTGGGTAATATGTCCCACCAGTACCTCCAGTTGAAATAGCCATAAATTGTCTTTGGGCAACACCGTTTAAGTTGAATGTTAAAATCAAAGTAACAATTATTAAAATCATGAATAGTTTTCTCATAAAATAACCTCCTTAAAA
>CAZAJW010000178.1:0-15654 GCA_964485485.1 uncultured Atribacterota bacterium
TGAACAAATCTTCAATACAGCAGCCGGTCCGGATGCAGGCAAACCCATTGCTTAAGATATAAATTTGATTTCTTAAATCATTCAATAAGGGTTTATTTAACCAATACCACCTTCTAAGAAGGTGGTATTGGTTAAATAAACTGGTTTTACTATAAAAATAAATAAGCTAGATGACAATTTTTCAACTGGAGTCCAAAGTTGGAAGTTACATCGCTTAGATATGGCAAAAGTTAAATAAGAAATCGAAAGAAAAAGTGGTAAAAAGCGAAACCTCTTTTAGGGGTTCTTAAAACCACCCGCTTTGCGGGTGCGATTTTTACTAGGTTATTAATGAACCACTTATTGAATCATGTTACTTATAGGTAAGCTTTAATTTTTTTAGTATCTCCACATAAGGAACCGCAGTAAAGGAAAGAAATATAATTACCAGCCATTGATAATAACTGAGTGGTACTACATTAAAAACATTCTGCAGGTAAGGAATAATCATTACCGCTAACTGTAAAATTCCTGAAATACAAATTGCCAAAACAAGATATTTATTAGTAAAAAAACCTAACTTTAGCAAAGAAAAACGCTCAGAACGAGAGTTCAAGGATTGCCACAACTGGGTGAAACTTAAGGTACCAAAAGCCATGGTTTCCCCCACTTCTAAGGAATACTGGCTATATCCATAATAAAAGGCAATTAAAGTAATAATACCAATGAATATTCCCTGAGAAAAAATATTAAATCTCATCTTTCCCGAAAAAATTCCTTCATCCGGATCCCGGGGAGGATGTTTCATCAGATCCATCTCGGCTGGTTCAAGGCCTAATGCTAAAGCAGGGAAACCGTCGGTAACCAGATTAACCCAGAGAATTTGAACAGGAAGCAACGGGCGAGGTAAACCAATTAAAATGGCAATAAAAATGGTAATTATTTCTCCTAAATTACATGATAATAGATATCGGATAAATTTCCGGATATTTTGGTATATTTTTCTTCCTTCCTCCACAGCAGATACAATAGAAGAAAAATTATCATCTGTTAAAATCATATCGGCTGCTTCCTTGGAAACATCCGTACCGGTAATGCCCATGGCCACGCCGATATCAGATTCCTTTAATGCAGGTGCATCATTAACGCCATCACCGGTCATTGCTACCACCTGTTTGTTCTTCTGTAAAGCCTTGACAATCCTTTGCTTATGTCTTGGTGAAACACGCGCAAAAATAGTAGTTTCCATTACAATTTTCTCTAATTCCGACTGAGGCATATTCTCCAGTTCTGTACCGCTAATAATACGGTCACCGGAATGATAAATATCCAATTGGGCAGCAATTGCCTGGGCAGTCAGCGAGTAGTCTCCGGTAATCATAATGGGACGAATGCCCGCTTTACGGCAGGTCTGGACTGCTTGAGCGGCTTTTTTTCTGGGAGGGTCAATCATAGCCATCAATCCTAAAAAAAATAACTGACTTTCTGTTTCATCAATATCAAATTTTTCATCATATTCTAATTGTTTTTTTTCAGATGGCCTTATCTTTCGATAGGCAATTGCTAAAATTCTTAATGCTGAGGATGCTAACTTTTTGTTCTGTTCGAAAATATGTTCTCTTATCGTTTCAGAAAACTGAGCAGATTCTCCGTTGTCCATATAATTTTTACATCTTTCAATAATCTGATCTGGAGCTCCTTTTACAAAAAGTAAGGTATCTCCATTGGGTGTTTGATGGATAGTTGACATCCTTTTTCGGTCTGAATCAAAAGGTATTTCTTTTAAGCGGGGATATTTGTTTTCTAATCCTTCTTTTTGGTAACCCGCTTTGGCTGCCGTAACAATTAGCGCTCCTTCGGTTGGATCACCTATAATATCCCAATTTTGATTATCTTCATTTTCTCTTAAAGAAGAATTATTGCAAAGAGCAGCGGCCTTTAGCAAAAGAGATAAACTTTGGTCTTCACTGGGTTGAATAGATTTACCATCCTGTCTGAATTGACCAAAAGGCTCATATCCAACACCCTCTACATCTATTTCCCTATTTGCCAATACCAGCTTTTGGACAGTCATCTGATTCTGGGTCAGGGTTCCGGTCTTATCTGAACATATCACAGTGGTTGCACCCAGGGTCTCTACAGCCGGCAAACGCCTGATAATTGCATTTTTTTTAATCATTTGCTGTACGCCCAGGGCTAAGACTATTGTTACCACCGCCGGTAATCCTTCCGGGACTGCGGCAACGGCTAGAGAAATACCGGTCATAAACATATCAAAGAACTCAATCCCTCTCAGGCAACCTAATAAAATTACAATGGCTATTATGAATAGAATAATTATTCCAAGATTCTTACCAACTTGATTTAATTTTTTCTGCAGGGGGGTCAATTCATGCTTCTGCTCCTGAAGCATACCGGCAATCTGTCCCATTTCAGTATCCATACCGGTACTAACAACTAGCCCCATCCCTCTTCCGGCAATAACCGAAGTTCCCATATAGGCCATATTGGTACGGTCTCCAAGAGAAGTATCTTTTGCCTCAACTGTATTTGTATTTTTCTCTACAGCTTCTGATTCACCGGTTAGGACAGATTCCTGGATACGCATATCAGTCACTTTAATTAAGCGAAGATCTGCCGGAATCCTATCACCAGACTCTAAAATAACTATATCCCCGGGAACCAATTGATGTGATTGAATCTTTTTTTGCTGACCGTCTCTAATAACCACCGTTTCAGGAACAGTCATTTTTTTTAAGGCATCCAGTGACTTTTCGGCCTTAAATTCCTGCAGAACACTCATGACCGCATTTAATATTACAATAATTGCGATTACAATGGCATCAGTAACTTCCCCCAATAATACGGAAACAACTGCAGAAACCAACAAAATAAGGATTAAAACATCTTTAAACTGGTCTATCAGCATATTCCATATCGTTCTTTTCTTGCCCTCTTTCAATTGGTTAGGTCCGATTTTTTCCAACCGCACTCTTACTTCAGATTTGCTAAGTCCTGTCTGCAAAGAGGTATTCAGCTCTGATTCTATTTCTTTTATTGACTTTTGATAGTATTTTTTGAAACTGCTTTTTTCTGTTCCAGCCATTTTTTGTTTCTACACCTCAGAAATAATGTATATCATTTAGTTCTCAAGTATTATTTATTTTTAATTTTCTGTTGATTATTTTAAGATAATTTCAAATCTAATTATCTCTACTATATTCTAGATTTCTTTAAAATAATCCTTAAGGTAATCAATATTTCGTTTTATTTCATTCAGACTTTGACGAAAATATTTACCCTTATCTGGTAAGCTGGATAAATAATGAGCATAGACTTCCAATGATTCATAGCGGTGATAAAGATAAAATTCCTTCCCCTTTTCTGAGAGGGTAACTAAAACCTTCCTTCTATCCTGCTGAGCTCGATGTCTTTTTATATAACCACGCTGGACTAAACGGTCAACTATACTTGTCATGGTAGTGGGAGGAACATGGAATATCCCGGATAGTTTACTCATGGAAGCAAAAGATTCTTTCCCTAAAAATTCAATGAGATAATGTTCGGTAATGCTAAAGGAAACTGTTCTACTAGGAAGATGGCTGCTATAAACATGTTCCCATAACATTTCAGTCAGTTGTAAAAATAAATCGTTAATTTCGGCCGCAAGCTTTTTTTCTTCATTTTCCATCTATTTCTACCCAATTTATTAACTTTTTATTGCGAATATCGTACTTTAAATCATACGAATTACTATCCGAAAAGTCAAATTGATTATTCCTTATTATTTTGTTTTCCAATTGCCTAATATTTTTTCTGCTTCTATTATAGCCTCTTCTACTCTATCCACAGAAGTACCGCCGTAGGACTTCTTGGCATTTACAACATCTTCCGGACTTAGTATATTTAAAATATCCTCTGCAAAAAGAGTTTGAAAATGTTGGAATTCTTCTAAACCTAGCTGTTCTATATTCTTTTTTTGTTCAATACAATATAGTACAATTTCTCCTACTACCTGATGGGCTTCACGAAAAGCCAAACCTTTTTTAACCAGATAATCAGCAACTTCGGTAGCATTGGAAAAATCTCCCTTCAAGCTATTTCTCATATTCTTCGATTTAACCTGCAAAGTTTTAACCATTCCACTCATTATGATAAGTGAATTATTTAACACCTCCACTGAATCAAACAGGGGCTCCTTGTCTTCCTGCATATCATGGTTATAAGCAAGAGGCAAGGCTTTCATAACAGTAAGTAAGTTTATTAGATGACCATACACTCTACCTGTTTTGCCTCTGATTAATTCTGCCGCATCGGGATTCTTTTTTTGGGGCATGATACTGCTACCGGTACAAAAAGAATCATCTAATTCAATAAAATCAAACTCCTGGGAAGACCACAAAATTATTTCCTCGCTTAAGCGGCTAAGATGTAACATAATCATCGCTGAATCCGACAAAAATTCAATAATAAAATCCCTATCACTTACCGCATCAAGACTGTTTTGTGAAATCTCATTGAAATTAAGCTCTTTTGCCAGATATTGCCGGTCTATCGGATAAGATGTCCCGGCCAGAGCAGCAGAACCTAATGGCAGGACATCCACTCTTTTATACAGATCTTCCAATCTTTCCCTGTCCCGGTTAAATTTAAAAAAATAAGCCAGTAGATAATGCGAAAACAGGAGAGGCTGGGCATGTTGCAGATGGGTATAGCCGGGCATAATAATTTCCAAATGATTCCGGGCTGTAAATAGGAGGGCCCTCTGCAAAGTGTCCAAATTTCGTTGAATTGTTTTAATTTCATCCCTTAAATACATTCTTTCATCAAGGGCAACCTGATCATTACGGCTTCGGGCAGTATGAAGTTTTCCGGCAATTTCACCTATTTTCTCAGTTAATATACTTTCTACCCAGCTATGAATATCTTCTGCCTGGTTATCCACAGTTAAATTACCGTCTTTAATTTGGCTCAAAATATCCTTTAATCCTTTTATAATTTTATCAGCATCATCCCTGGTAATGATTTTACATTTCCCCAGCATTTTGGCATGAGCTATACTGCCCAGAATATCATATTTAACCAGCTTTTTATCAAAATAGATAGAAGAAACAAAAACTTGCATTGTTTTATCTATTTCTTTTCTGAATCGGCCACCCCATAGTTTTTCCATATTAAACCTCTTGTTTATTTTTACTATTGACAGAGGCATAAACTTTGCTCGGTAATCCCCAGAGTTGAATAAAACCTTTGGCAAAATCCTGATTAAAGGTATCACCTTCATCATACGTTGCCAGGTTAAAATCGTAAAGTGAATTTTTGGATTTTCTTCCCACAACAATGCATTGTCCCTTGATCAGCTTAATTTTTACTGTTCCGTTTATTTTTTCTTTGATAACCCCCACAAATCCATCCAATGCTTCCTTTAAAGCCGAGAACCATAAGCCATTATAAGTCAGCTCGGCATATTTCTGAGAAATAATTTGCTTGAAATGAGCTAAATCTCCGGGTAAAACAAGACTTTCCAATGCACCGTAAGCCTTCAATAGGATAGTTGCTCCGGGACACTCATAAATCTCTCTTGACTTGATACCAACTAATCTATTTTCCACCATATCTACGCGTCCTATCCCGTTTTCTCCTCCTACTTTATTCAACTTAGAGATAAGAGTCGATAGGGAAATATTTTCTCCGTTAACACTTAAAGGGACACCTTTTTCAAAATAAATTTCCAAATAAGTCGGTTGATTAGGAGCATCCTCCGTTTTTATCGTCCATTCATATGCTTCTTCCGGGGGTTCTACCCAGGGATTTTCCAGAACTCCACACTCACAGGACCTACCCCATAAGTTCTGGTCAACACTATAAGGATTGTCAACATCTACCGGAACTGGAATATTATATTTTTTCGCATATTCAATTTCCTCTTCCCGGGTAAATCCCCACTCCCTTGCCGGAGCAATAACCTGCAGATTAGGATCTAAAGCAGCAGTTGATACTTCAAATCTTACCTGGTCATTGCCTTTGCCAGTACAGCCATGAGCAATAGCCTGTGCCTGTTCCTTTTTTGCAAAGTCAACTAATATTTTGGAAATCAAAGGCCTGGAATAAGCAGTCGCTAAGGGATAATGTTCTTCATAAACGGCTCCTGCCTGCAATCCCGGCAAAACATATTCTCTGGCAAATTCTTCCCTGGCATCTACCACATATGATTTGCTCGCACCAACTTTCAAGGCTTTCTCTTTTACAAATCCCAGGTCGCTTTCTTGACCAACATCAACCGCTACGGTAACCACTTCCTCACAGTAATTTTCTTTTAACCATTTGATGGCAATTGAGGTATCCAAACCACCTGAATAAGCCAGTATAATCTTCTTTAGTTTTTTCATCACAAAACATCTCCTTTAAATCGTTTTCAATTTTAAAGATTATTTATTAATCATGCTATGAATTGACAAATATTATTTTATTTCTTTGAAAATCTTATCCAAAGCATTAATAAGATAATCAATCTCTTCCTCTTGAACAATTAATGGCGGTAAGAAACGCAACACATTTTCAGCAGTACAGTTGATTAATATTCCTTCATCCAGCATCTTCTTTACTATTTCCGGACCGTCTTTTTCCAATTCTAACCCCACCATTAATCCTATTACCCGTATTTCTTTGATTAAATCAGGATAATTTTTCTTTAGCAGTTCTAAACTTCCTCGAAAATATTTACTCTTCTTCTGGCATTCCGCCAACAATCCGTCCTCTTCCAGTACTTCCAGGAAAGCCAAAGCAGCAGAACAGGCAACCGGATTTCCTCCGAAAGTAGTTCCATGGTCTCCGGGTTTATAGGCAGAGGCAATTTTTTCTTTGGCAATTAATGCCCCTAAAGGCAAACCACCACCTAAAGGCTTTGCCAGGGTTAACATGTCAGGTTCAATACCATAATTTTGATAGGCAAACATCTTTCCGGTTCGTCCCAGTCCACACTGTATCTCATCAAAAATTAATAATATATCTTTGTTATCACAAAATTCTCTTAATCCTTCCATAAATTCTACTGTAGCAATATTGATTCCGCCTTCTCCCTGAACCGGTTCCACCAGCACGGCAGCAACTTTTTCATCATAAGCATCCTTAACAGAATCTAAATCATTAAAAATTGCCTGTTTAAAGGATGGTAAAAGAGACAAGTAATCCTTTTGATATTTATATTTTCCGGTGGCAGCCAGCGTAGCAATTGTCCTGCCATGAAAAGAATCTTTCATATAGATAATTTTATACTTTTCTTTATCTTGTTCCTTAAAGTATTTAACCGCTAATTTAATAGCTGCTTCATTTGCCTCTGCCCCACTGTTACCGAAAAACACCCTGTCTCCACAGGAATTATTCACCAGCTCTCTGGCCAGAAGAATCTGAGGAACATTATAAAAAAGGTTGGAACAATGAATTAATTTCTCTGATTGTTTATGGATAGCTTCCACAATCCTGGGATGGCAATAACCCAAACTATTGACCGCAATCCCTCCGATAAAATCATAGTACATTTTTCCTTCCATATCCCATACTTTTGTTCCCTCACCCCTGTCCAATACCATTTCCGGCTGTTTGTAAGTTTGAATTAAGTATTTGCCCTCATCTTCAATTAATTCTTTGGTTTTATTAGTATTCATTCTTTTCTTTTCCTCCCACAATATTATATTTTCAACACTTTTCAATCTGAGATAAATTCTGTCCCTATCCCGCTATCGGTAAATAATTCCAATAGGATGGAGTGAACATGCTTTCCGTTGAGAAAATGAACTTTACTGACTGCATTTTCTAATGCTTGAATGGCTGACTCAACTTTAGGAATCATCCCTTTCTGTATCTGCCCGGATTCCAGTAACGCCCTGGCTTCCTCAGCTTTCAGACTGCTGATAATCGAATTGGCATCTTCTAATTCTCTTAATATTCCATCCACATCTGTCAGGTAGATTAATTTTTCTGCTTTTAGTGCAATGGCCAACTGTCCCGCCACTGTATCGGCATTGATATTGTATCTTGCTCCACTATCATCTACTCCAATCGTAGCAATTACCGGAATATAGTTTTTTTCTAAAAGTAAAAACAATATTTCCGGATTTATTTTTTTAATCTCTCCTACGAAACCCAAATCAACTGAGTTATGTTTCTTAACCATGAGAAGTTGAGCATCTTCTCCACTCAGACCGATGCCTTTCACGCCATTCCCTTGATCTTCTGAAATACATAAATTAATCTCTGCTACCAACCGTGTATTGATTTTGCCGGTTAAAACCATTTCAGTAATATCCATGGTATCCTGATCAGTGACCCTTAATCCATTAATAAATTGAGGAATTTTATTCTGTTTTTTCATTTCCTGAGAAATTTCCGGACCACCACCATGGACAATAACCGGATTCATGCCAATATACTTCAACAATATAATGTCTTTAATAATCAATTTCTCTAACTCGTTATCCTGCATAGCACTTCCTCCATACTTGATAACGACAATTTTATTCCAAAACCTCTTTATATAAGGCAGGGCTTCCACCAGAATCCCCGCTCGGTTATTATCATTTTTATTTTTAAACATTATTCACCTGCCAATAATTTAATATCGCACCCTCATAGCGGGTGTATTTAAGCATCACCGCCTCCAAAGAAGGTTATTTTTATGCTTAAATAAAACTAATTGTATTTAGTATTGATTTTTACATAATCATAACTCAAGTCACAGCCCCAGGCTGTAGCCTGTTTATTACCAATCTTTAAATCAATTACAATCTTAATTTCACCGGATTCCTCCAGGTACTTCCCTATAGCCTGCCGAGAATATCTAATCGGCTGTCCGTTTTCTACAATTTTTTCTTCTAAAAAAAGATCAACCTTGGCAGTATCCAGTCGAGCTCCAGAATAACCGACTGCAGCCAGTATTCTTCCCCAGTTAGGATCCTGCCCGAAGATAGCAGTCTTAACCAACAGGGAATCAATGACTGATTTAGCTGCCTTTTCCGCATCACTTTCCGATAAGGCATTTTTTACTTTTACCTCAATTAACTTTGTTGCCCCCTCGCCATCTTTGGCAATAGACTTGGCTAAATATTCTGCCACCAGGTAGAGTGCACTTAGGAATTTTCCATAACTTTCATCTTTTTCAACAATCAAAGGATTTTTAGCCAATCCATTGGCCATCAGCAAAACCATATCATTAGTACTGGTATCACCATCAACGCTAATCATATTAAAGGTTTTTTGGACAACTTCCTTTAGCGCTTCACACAATAACTTTTTATCAATAGTAATATCAGTGGTAATAAATCCTAACATAGTGGCCATATTCGGATGAATCATGCCTGAACCCTTGGCCATTCCACCGATTCTGATTTCCTCTCCGTTTAAATTAAAACTTATCGCTATTTCTTTTTTACAAGTATCTGTAGTTAGTATGGCTTCTGCCGCCTCCTTACCACCGGAAATGCTTAATTCGGAAATTGCCATTTTTATGCCGTTTTTTATTTTTTCCAGGGGCAAAAATTCTCCAATTTTACCTGTCGAAGCAACAGAGACATATTCCCTGTTAATGTTTAAGCCCTCAGATACATAATCAACGGTTTCCCAGGCATCCTGCAAGCCTTTTTCTCCGGTACAGGCATTGGCGATCCCGCTGTTAATTAGAATTGCCTGTAGCCTCCCCCCCGAAGATAATAAATTTTCTTCAGTTACCAATAAAGGGGCAGCTTTAAACTGGTTCATAGTATAAACACCACAGGCATTGGCTATTTCTTCGGAATAGATTAAGGCCAGATCTTTTCTTTTCAATCTAATCCGGCAATTCAACCCTGCAGCCTTAAATCCTTTAGGATAGGTTATTCCATTATCTTCAATAATTTTAAAATTACTTTCGGTAGATGCTTCCACCATTATTAGCACCCCTTTCTTTTTCTTCACTATTTTTATATTTTAATAAACAAATGTCCTGCAGAGATTGTTAAATAAGCCCTGAATTCTCCCTAAGACCAAACATAATATTCATATTCTGCACCGCCTGTCCGGATGCTCCTTTGCTTAAATTGTCAATGACAGAAATGACCTTGATTTTCCCCATCCTTCCATCTATAGCAAATCCAATATCACAATAATTTGTTTTTGTCACAAATCTTATCTCCGGTAATTCCGGTGGACTAAATATCCTTACAAAAGGTGCGTTCTGATAAAATTCCTTATATATATTTAAAATTTCTTCATTGTCATATCGCTCTTTCAAATCTAAATAACAGGTTGACAGTATTCCCCTGTTTATCGGTAACAGGTGTGGTGTAAAAGAAATTTTAACAGTTTTTTTCTGCTTATTCTGTATCTGACCGTAATAGAGCAAGGACAACTCTTGTTCAATTTCCGGGATATGGTTATGCCTCAAACATTTATATGCCTTGAAGCTCTCATTGCATTCAGCAAAATGAAGGGTTAATGACAATTTCCTCCCGGCACCGCTAGTTCCGGATTTTGCATCAATAATAATTCCTTCCGGATTAACAGCCTGATTTGTTAACAGGGGTGCAATTCCTAATATAGCACTGGTGGAATAACATCCCGGATTGGCCACTAATGAAGCATTTTTTATTTCCTCACCATAAAGTTCCGGAAGACCATATACTGCATTTTTTAACAGTGTTTTGCTTTTCTTATTATGCTCTTTTTGATACCAATCGGTATAACTGACAGAATCTTTTAATCGAAAATCAGCACTGAGATCAATTACTCTCATTCCTTCTTTTTTTAATAAATCAGGAACAATTTTCATAGAAACGGTATGCGGTAAAGCAGTAAAAACCAGGTCCGATTCCTCGCTAATCTTTTGCAAATCAAGCCCAATAAGTATTTTATCCAGTTGATTTAAAAAATCAGGGAAAATCTCACTAATATTTTTCCCAACATAACTGGCAGAGACCAGGTGAATCAACTCCACTTTCGGATGGTTTAACAGGATTTTAATCAACTCTTTCCCGGAATAACCGGTTGCTCCAATAATACTCACTTTAATTTTTTTCATTCTTGTCCTCTTAGTTCTCTTACTTTTTTTAAAATACAAGATTATGTTATATTATTTTTATAAGTATCCCAGCTATCAGCCTTCAAATCTTCTAACTGAACATCCCTTAGCGCTTCTACCAACCTTTTGGCAAATGTGATATTGGTAATTAAAGGGATATCAAAATCAACCGCTTTCCTCCTGATAATATAATCATTATCAAGCTCTTTGGTTTCTGCGCTTTTGGGAATATTAATCACTAAATCAATCTTTTTATCAGCAATATAACTGATAACATTTGGTTCTTTATTTTCAGAGGGCCAATGAAGTACCTCTGATTCTATCCCATTTTCTTTCATAAAATTCGCCGTTCCTCCGGTAGCGTAGAATTTATAATTCAACTGTCTAAGCACCTTAGTGCTTTCCAAAAAATCAACCTTACTTTCTAAGGGACCGGTAGATAAGAGAATTGTCTTTTTGGGTAATTTGAATCCCACTGAAATAAGACTCTTTAATAATGCCTCATTAAAATCATCGCCCAGACAGGCGACCTCTCCTGTTGAGACCATCTCAACTCCTAAGACCGGGTCAGAACCCTTTAATCTTGAAAATGAAAATTGAGGAGCCTTTACACCTACATAGTCTAAATCAAAGAATGAAAAATTAATCTCTGGAACCTCTTCTCCCATGATAATTCTGGTTGCCAGGTCAATAAAATTCAATTTTGTAACCTTGGAAACAAAAGGGAAACTCCTGGAAGATCTTAAATTGCATTCAATAACTTTTATTTTATTGTCTTTAGCAATAAACTGAATATTAAACGGGCCGCTTATCTGTAATGACTTGGCAATTTTTCCTGTAACGACTTTGATTTTCCGCAATGTCTCTAGATAGGTTCTTTGGGGCGGCAATACAATCGAGGCATCTCCGGAATGAACTCCTGCATTTTCAATATGTTCCGAAATAGCAAAACAGGTCAATTCTCCTTTATTTGCAACAGCATCAACTTCAATCTCTTTGCCATTAACGATAAATTTACTCACTACTACCGGATGGTCAGCACTGATACTTGAGGCTTTTTTTAGGTACTTTTTTAATTCCCTTTTATTTAAAGCAATACTCATGGCCGCACCACTAAGAATATAACTGGAACGAATCATAACCGGGTATCCAGCTCTTTCAGCAAATTTTTCAGCCTCTTCCAAACTGGTTAATTCCTCCCAGATTGGCTGATCTATCTGCAGTTCATCAAGCAGACGGGAAAATTTATGACGATCTTCAGCCATATCTATCTTGGACGGATCTGTTCCCAATATCTTAACTCCTGCCTGGTGAAATTTGACTGCTAGATTATTGGGTATTTGTCCTCCCATGGATACAATTATTCCCAGAGGATTTTCTTTTTCATATATATCAAAGATTTTTTCAAAGGTGAGTTCATCAAAATACAATTTATCACAAATATCGTAATCCGTACTTACGGTTTCCGGATTATAGTTAATCATAATGGTATTATAGTTTAATTTTTTTAAGGTCCTGACCGAATTAACACAACACCAATCAAATTCAACAGATGACCCAACCCGATATGGTCCACCTCCCAAAACAATAACCTGTTCTTTCTCTTTAAAGTTCAAATCATCTTCTTCACCATGATAGGTAAGGTAAAGATAGTTAGTTTTTGCCGGATATTCGGCAGCGAGGGTATCTATCTGTTTTACACAAGGCACTATTCCCAATTTTTTCCTTCCCTTGCGAACAGTTAACTCATCTGTCTTGGTTAATAAAGCAATCTGGTAATCTGAAAAGCCTTCTAATTTTGCCTCTTTCAATAGAGATGAGGGCAATTTCCCAAACGGATATTCGGCTAAGCTCGCCTTTGTATCGACAATATTTTTCATCTTATAAAGAAACCAGGGGTTAACTTTAGTAAGTTGATGAATTTCTTCAATTGAGTAACCATTTTCAATTGCTTTCACTATGGCAAACATTCTTTTATCAGTAGGTTTTTTCATTTCTTTTTTCAGATTTTCAAATTCAATCTTACTATTACAAACAAGCCCATTCATTCCCGTATCCAGCATACGTATTGCTTTTTGTAAAACTTCTTCGTAGCTTCTCCCGATTGCCATTACCTCGCCTACTGATTTCATCTCAGAACCGATGTGTATACTGACTCTTTTAAATTTTTCCAAATCCCAGCGTGGGTATTTAAGCACAACATAGTCCAGGGCAGGCTCAAAGCAGGCTGATGTTACCTCAGTAATGATATTTTTTAAATCGGTCAGTCCGTACCCCAAAGAAAGTTTGGCGGCAATAAAAGCCAGAGGATAACCGGTTGCTTTAGAAGCCAGTGCTGAACTTCGGCTTAATCTGGCATTAACTTCAATAACTCTATAATTTTCAGAATTTGGGTCAAGGGCAAATTGAACGTTGCACTCACCAACAATACCTAAATGTCTGACTAGTTTAATAGCAATAGACCTTAGTTTAAAATTTTCAGAAGAGCTAAGGGTTTGAACCGGGGCAACAACAATGCTTTCACCGGTGTGGATTCCCATGGGATCTACATTTTCCATAGAGCAGACAGTAATGCAGTTATCATAACAGTCCCTTACAACCTCATATTCGATTTCTTTCCAACCGGAGAGACATTCCTCTATTAGAATTTGTTCGGTATAAGAAAATGCTTTTTCGGCAATGTTTTGTAATTGTTTGCTGTTATACGCGATACCCGAACCCAAACCGCCAAGAGCATAGGCGATTCTACACATTACCGGATAACCTAAATCTTTTGCGGTACTGAGAGCTTCTTTTACATTGCTTACTGCATTACTCCGGGGAATTTCAAGATTTATTGCTTTTAATTTTTTGCTAAAGATTTTTCGGTCTTCTGTAGCCTGAATAGCCTCAACTGAAGTACCTAAAACGGCAACTTTGTATTTACTTAAAATACCTTTTTTAAATAGGTCAATTCCTACATTTAATGCAGTTTGTCCTCCAAATCCCAAAAGCACACCCTCTGGCCTCTCTTTTTCTATCACTTTTTCTACAAAATAGGCATTAACCGGTAGAAAATAAATTTTATCAGCCATATACTCGGATGTTTGAACAGTAGCAATATTCGGATTTACCAATATTACCTGAATACCCTCCTCTTTTAACGCTTTAATTGCCTGGCTGCCACAGTAATCAAACTCACCGGCTTCTCCGATTTTAATTGCTCCTGAACCTAAAATTAAAACTTTTTTGAATTTCTTTCTTTTAATCATCATGATATTACCCTCAAAAACATATCAAAAATAAATTCCGTATCATCCGGACCCGGCGAGGCTTCGGGATGAAATTGTGTTCCAAAAAAAGGTCTGGACATATGTATAATGCCTTCATTTGTATGGTCGTTCTGATTAAAGAACCATTCTCTCCAATCCTCTCTTAACGTAGCAGAATCAATGGCATATCCGTGATTTTGTGAAGTAATGTAACAGCGGTTCGTCCCTACTTCCATACAAGGCTGATTCTGGCTTCTGTGACCATATTTTAATTTATAGGTATCTGCCCCGGCGGCCAATCCCAATATCTGGGAGCCTAGACATACACCCAGTATAGGAATATTCCTGGAAAAGGCTTTTTGAATATGCTCTATGGTTTGCCGGCATTGTTTCGGGTCTCCCGGACCATTGGAAATAATAACACCATCGGCTTTTTCCTGCAGAAAATCATAATCCCAGGGGACCCTTATTATAGTAATATTTCTCTTTAGAAATGCTTGAATTATACTATTTTTTACACCGCAATCAATTATAATTATTCTTTTTTCGCCTTTTTCATATCTGATTGGCTTTTTAACACTTACCTCTTTCACCAGGTTAATTTTATTGGGATCCATTAATTCAATTCTATTATCATCCGTATCATAGATAATCTTCCCTAACATCGTTCCTGTTCTTCTTAATTTTTTAGTTAACTTTCGTGTGTCTATCCCAAATATTCCGGGAATTTCATTCTCTTCCAACCACTCCGCTAGTGATTTTTCGGCATTCCAATGACAATAATTTTTCGAATAATCTGTAACAATCAATCCCCTAATATGAATCTTCTCTGACTCAAAGTTTTTTAAAAGTTGATTTTCTCTTTCCTTAAACGGAACACCGTAATTTCCAATCAAGGGATAAGTCATAACCAATATCTGCCCGTAATAGGAAGGATCGGTCAGGCTTTCAGGATAACCAACCATCCCGGTATTAAAAACAACCTCTCCTATTGTCTCTTTTTTTGCACCAAAGACATTTCCCTGGAAAACAGTCCCATCTTCTAGTATTAATTTGACCTTTTTGTTATTATCATTCATACTAATATTCCCTCCAAATAGGAAAATAAAAAAATCTCGTCCCGGATAATTAATCTAAATTATCCACAGGGACGAGATTGATAATAAATATTCTCGCGGTGCCACCCACCTTGGATAAGTTATTTATCTTGCAAAGCTCCAGGTTTACATCTAAAAAAATCTCGCCCTTCCGACTATATTTAGCCTTTAAAGGACGAGATTAAATCTCGCGGTGCCACCTGGAATTGGATAACTAACTTATCCCACTCATGTTGGTTATTAAAGCTAACCATGCTATTTATTACGGGCTTCTTTT
>CAZAJW010000179.1:0-2359 GCA_964485485.1 uncultured Atribacterota bacterium
TTATTTCTCATAATTTACATTTATTGTAAATTATCAGAAACACTTTGTCAACCATTCGAATTGCCTTAACAAAAAATATTTGAAATTCAGTTCATTTATCTAGCTCAAACTTTTAATTTATTTCATCAAAATCTTTTTTAATCATCAGTTTTTCACTTCTTGGGAATCTGCCGTGTTACCAGAAAAGTAGAGGGCCAGATAATTCTGATTCATTTTTCAAACCAGTATTTCTTTACAGGCATTGTATTCATCATCAAGTAGGCAAATGATTCCAACTTTGATTTTTGAATTATTCAAGATGACCCCTTTTTAAATTTTATTTTGTGCTTTAGATCAATCGCAAAGCCAGGTACCTTTATTTTTATATTAAAGACATAGGCATTAACTATTGCCATCTATAATTTTTATGATTTCTTCTCCTAAATTATCCGGGATAACTACTTCAGGATCCGGAAAAGCATCGTAAAAAAATGTTTTCATACAATTTCTTTTTATAAGGCTATAGTTATAATTTTTATCTTCCCAGGTAACTCCCTTTGATCCATGAAATATGTATTCTAAGTTATCAATAAGTGTTCTTGTATATTTTAATTTTTTTCGTATCCTTTCCAAGTAATTTACATCCATTACTAATCTCACTTTAAGCTGTTCTATTTTTTTACCCTGTTGGTATAATTCACTGAGGATCCATTTTGCATTTTTAATGGCTTTTTCAGTAAGATTTCCATTCTTATCTATATTTATATCATACACTAGTAAGGGTTCCGCTAGTTCAGAAAAGAACAGATTTTTATCGGAAGATAGATTTTTATAAGGACTCGTAATCATCACTTTCAAATACTTATAATTGCAAATTATTATTTTGCCCTCTACATCCTTCCCATCTATAACCATCTTGATAGGGATATTATGAATTATTTTGCCTTCTAAATCCTTTCCATCTATGACCACCTTGACAGGGTTATGATATTTTTTTATAGCGGTAATATCATCCATCTCTTTTTCTGCCGATTTTTTTTGAGGCGCAGGCATATTTTTTTCATTTTTGTAAATCTCCTGTTTTGAATCAGAATAATTTTTTAATTTATTATGGGTTAAAATTGCATTTCTTAATACTTCAGCTTTATCAGTATTTTCCCAGGTAAAGTCTTTGTCTTCCCTGCCAAAATGACCGTAAGCAGCCGTTTTCTCGTAAATGGGTCTTCTTAAATTTAAATATTTCATTACTTTAGAATGGTCAAAATAAAAATTATCTTTAATGAGTTTTAATATAACAGATTGGGAAACTTTCTCTGTACCGAATGTTTCAACCATAATGGAAACCGGATCTTCTTTCCCTTTTACATAAGCAATTTCAATTTCACAACGGCCAGCAAGGCCCGCTGCTACAATATTTTTTGCTATGTACCTGGCATTATAACTGCCCCAACGGTCTACATGGTTAGGGTCTTTTCCTGAAAAAGTACCTCCACCATATCTAGCAATGCCACCATAGGTATCAGCAGCTATTTTTCTCCCGCTCATTCCTATTCCATCTGCTGGTCCACCTATAACATATCTGCCAACAGCATTAATATAATATCTGATCTTTTCATCAAGATATTTTTCTGGAACTACTTCTTTGATAACCTTTTCCAAAATACCATTACGGAGATCGTCCAAACCTACTTTTGACTGGTGCTGTGTTAAAAGTTCAATTGCTTCTACGCGCTTGGGCAATCTATTTATATATTGAACGGTAACCATGACTTTCCCATCAGGCAACAAGTAAGGCAAGATACCTCTTTTTCTTACTTCATCTAACCGATAGGTCAGTTTATTCGCCAGGGAAATAGGCAAGGGCATTAATTCAGGTGTTTCTGTGCAGGCATAACCGTGTACTACTCCCTGATAACGAGGGCCCCGAAGTGCAATATCTTCAAACTGTTCCTCAATAGAATTAAATACGTTGAAGGTGTCACAACTAAAACCGTATCCCTCCCGGGTATACCCTATTTCCCTTACTGTGTTTCTTGCAATTTTATGAATATCATAATAACCACGTGTGGTCACTTTCCCTGCTATAACTAGAAGACCTTTTGTTACCATTGTTTCTAAAACTGCTTTGGAGTATTCGTCCTGTCCGTATAATTCATCCACTATAGCATCCGATATCTGGTCAGCAATTTTATCGGGGTGACCTGCAGTCACTGATTCGGAAGTCAACAGGCAATCATTATTCATCTTACTCTTTACCTTCCCTTTTTTTATTCTAAAAACAAAAAAACCTCTTCAAGTCCGAAGAGGTTCATTATTTTCTCATCTCTCGGAATTGAATATCATTCCGCGGAAATTGGCACCAACATCATAATCTTTGTTA
>CAZAJW010000180.1:0-4295 GCA_964485485.1 uncultured Atribacterota bacterium
AATCAAGAAAAACAGAACAGCGATGGTAGAGGCATATCCAACCCGAAGGCGTTGAAACCCCTCTTCATAAAGATAAACAATTGCAGTACGGGTAGCCCCCTGGGGACCTCCCCTGGTCATCACCCAGACCTGGGTAAACAACTTAAAAGCTAGGATTGTGGTGGAAATCACAACAAATATGGTGGTATTGCGAAGTTGGGGAATGGTGATATAAAAGAATTGTTGCCAATGATTAGCCCCATCAACATGGCTGGCTTCATACAATTCTTCCGGTATACTCTGTAATCCGGCTAGATAAATAATCATCTGAAAACCAACCCCCTGCCAGATAGACAGAACCATAATCGCCGGCATAGCAAGACTGGTATCACTAAGCCAACGATATGGGCCTAATCTACCAAAACTGATAACCTGCAAAACTTGATTAATAAATCCTTCTCCCGGATTGTATAAAAAATACCAGATGATTGCAACTACCACCATCGTAGTAACCACCGGACTAAAATAGATGGTGCGAAATAAGTTAATAAAACGTAATTTCTGGTTTACCAATATCGCTAAAAGTAAAGCAAAAAATGTTTGCAGGGGAACTACAATAATCGAAAAATAAAAATTATTTTTTAGTGCCTGTAGAAATTCAAAATCATTCAACAATCTTAAATAATTTCTGAAACCAATAAACTGGGTCGGCAGATTAGGATTGGTAATGAGGCGTTGGTTGGTAAAGGAAAGAACAAAAGCCACGATAAAAGGAATGAGTAAAAAAAGCGCTAACAGTAAAATAGCAGGAAAAGCAAATCTCCAGGCAGCATGGACTTCTTTCTTATGTATTTCACTCAATTTAAGCTGATTTTTATCTTCCTTATTTTGTGGCATGATTGACCTACCCCCCCTTTTTTTTTAAATGTTAAGTATTTTTAAATAAGGTATGCCTATGCCTTGGAAAGACATAGGCATTGAATAAAACGAATTTCAAGTCTATTATTTATTGAGTAACAGGGTAACCTTGATTGTCTTCGATATCCTGATCAATTTTTTGGACTGCTTTATCGAGTTCGGACTGAACATCTGCTCCGTTAATAATGTTCTGAACGGCTTGAGCAAAAGCATTGGTAATAGTAGGATAGGCTGGTGTCATGGGTCTAGCAACCCCAACATCGCTTTGTAGCTGTTCTACGAAAATTCTTAGGGGACCATCTTCACTATAAAGTTCAGATTGTTCGAAAGCGGAAATGCGGGCAGGTACAGCTCCGTTAGCATTGGTCATTCTTAATATCTGGTCTGGTTGCATGAGATATTCTAAAAATTTCCAGGCAGCATCAGGATGTTCAGATTGAGAGGTTATGCCCCAGCACCATGATCCGGTTCCAGTAGCAGCTTTATCCCCTAATTGCGGCGCAGGCAACAGAATTAAATCATCACCAAGTCCCTCGTGATGGGGTTGCCACATCCAATGACCTACCCATGATAAAGCGGCAATTTTCCTACCATAGAAATCATCATCTCCAGCCGGCTGCGGGTTGGCATATCCTTTTTCAAATAGAGTTTGGAACCAGCGTAAAGCCCCAACAGCATATTTACTGTTCAATATACCATCGGCAGACTGATAATCACTCCGGTCAATTAAATCAGCACCCCATGACTGAATAAAAGGAGAAAATCCATAAGTATACCATTCACCTTGCCCGTAATTAAGCTTAAAGTCTATAGCATATTCCACTTCCTCTAAAGCCTGTAATTTTTCCAGAGCAATCTCGAATTCACTAAAATCCCAGGTATCTTCAATGCCTTCTGGGATACGAATACCTGCTTTTTCTAAATAAGCCTTATTACCCCAGAGGGATAGACCTGAATCAAATGTTCCTAAAGCATAAAATTTTCCAGCGTACGTACCTTGGTCAATGATTGAAGGTAAAAGATCAGCCTTAAATTCCTCGGTGAGGTAATCATCTATGGGAATGAGATGGCCTGCCCAAGCATAATTATAGACATTTGGGCCATCAAAATCCAACAAATCAGGCAAATCCCCTGCTAATGAAGCTGCGCTAACCTGTTCGTTATAAGAACCTTCAGGTAATCGAACGGGTTCTATTACTACTTCATCTTGCATGGCATTAAAATCTTCGACCTGTGCATCGAGGACTTCACGCTCCTCCCCCTTGCCGGAATGAAACCATACTGTAATGGTTACCGGTTCAGCTGCTGAAACAGTCAGCATAAAGCTAGTTACAAATGATAGTATAAACAGAGTTAAAATAAAATATAATAATTTTTTCATTTTTTTCACTCCTTTTACTTATTACTTAATTATTCTGAAAACTTAGAACAATTTCATTTTTTGAACCTATCACCTCCCCTCTAACTTTTTTCCCATTATGGTTTATCTGATTTCCTGCTACGAGTTTAGTGCTTTTAAAACTTATTTGATAGTGTATAGATATGCTTATCCATTTCATTAAATTTAGGAATCAAGAAAAACTGAAAAATAGAATATTTCCTGTAATAGATTTTGAATTGATTCGTTCAAACGATAAGAACTTGTTGATATATTCCTTGCCTTCTCCGAAAAATCAGCATAATGAGCATAAGCAATTTTTGCCTTTTAAGCTGGCTGTTTTCGGATTCAGCAAATTATTGATGTTGGTCGTATTGGCTGCAAGGTATGCTGCGGTTTATACTATGATTTTCTTGGCAATTTGATCACCTCTTTTCAATGCGTTAAGAAAAATAGAGTGAGCAAACTGGTGTATATCTTCTTTGACTCATAATAACATTGTGCATTGTTTACCTTTTGCCAAAGAAGATTATATTTTAACTTAAAGCTTTTGTTTAACATTTTTTTAAGATGAATATTTTGAGTGTTTTCAATATATCATTACAAAAAAATATTGTCAATTTTTCATTTATGAATGATTAAAATACAAAAAATCTATTAACAAAATTAAGCAATGGCAAAACAATGAGGAGATGAAAAACAGTATTGAGTCGCGAGCATAAATACAGTAATAAGTAACGAGTAATTAGTGATAAGCAATATAATTTACCAATTAATAAGACGCAAGATTCTAGGTGCGAGAAAAAGCGATTTTGAACTAAATACTGAATACCAACCACTAGCAGCTATTTTTTAAGTGGATGAGATTACTTCACTTGTGCCATTAGACTTATATGCATGGATATATTAGAATAATAGTAAAATAAACCAGGAACTAAATACTAATGGCCAAATACTAAAATGTTTGCTATGGTAAATATTGATGAAAAAGTTCAGGATTTCATCTGAATATTGTCTATATTTCGGTATACTTCTGGTTTCCCTCTCTATCCTGATTTATGAGCTGACTTTGACCAGGATATTCTCTATTATCCAGTGGAATTACCTGGCCTTTATGATAATAAGCATTGCCTTTTTAGGGTATGGAGCTAGCGGAACTTATTTGACTATCACTCCGTCTTTAAGTAGAAAAAATAGTATTCATAATCTTCCTGATTTACTTTCCCGTTTTTCTCTGCTTTACGGTCTAAGCATTTTATTGTCTATTCTCCTGATTACGCAAATTCCCTTTGACCTTTATCGGTTAAATGTAGATAGCTATCAGTGGGTTTACTTGGTTATCTATTACCTGGCTGTAGCACTGCCTTTCTTTTTTGCCGGGATTTGCATTTCGCTGGCTATTTCCCGCTTGCCTGAAAGGGTTGGCAAACTTTACTTTTTTGACCTGCTAGGAGCTTCTATTGGTTGTCTTGCCTTTTTATTTTTTACTAATCATATAAAAATAATTACTCTGGTCATTCTGCTGGCTATTATCGGGCTAATTGCTTCTTTTTTGTTTTCTATAACTCAACGAAAAAGGATATTTCCCGTATTACCAATATTTTTAATTTTAGTTTTAATAGTCATTAATATTTCTTCCTATTCGCCAATTTCTTTGCCCATTAATCCCTACAAAGAATTTTTCACTTTTTTACGTTATCCTGATACCGAAATTTTGTTTGAGGATGAGAACAGCTTTTCCCAGATTAAGGTAGTCCAGGGTCAGGCAGTGAAATACGCCCCTGGGCTGAGTTTGAATTTTGAGGGCCGGATACCGGAGCAGCTGGCTATCCTAACTGATGATTCCGGATTGAGTGCCATTACCAGATTTAATGGGACTAAAGATTCTATTCGATTTACAGATCATCTGTCTAATGCCCTAGGATTTCATCTAACCAAAGAACGAGAACGTGTTTTGGTGATTGGCGCGGGAGGAGGATTGGATATCTTAAGTGCAGTTTATCATGACAGCAAAAAAATT
>CAZAJW010000181.1:0-11100 GCA_964485485.1 uncultured Atribacterota bacterium
AATATTTCTAATGCTATCTCAGGATAATTTGTAATAATAATATCTACCTGATTTATTATCATCTCTTTTATCATATCCCTATCATCTACTGTCCATACATTTACTTTTATTTTATTCTTGTGGCACCCCTTAATAATATCTGATGAAACACTAAAGTAATAAGGATGTATTGCATCAGCACCTATTCTCTTAGCATAAACCCATGGCTGGTATAGGGTTGAAAGATAAAGCAATCCCGTTTTAATCTCAGATGCTAATTTTTTCATTATATGAATACTATAATGATTGAATGAAGAACATATAATTTTATCTTCTAGCTTTTTCTGTTTTATTATGTTTATTATCTTTTCCTCTATATTAGGATATCTAATTATGTTATTCTTAATTTCAATATTTATTATTTTGCAACCATTGGTTATCTCTAATGCTTCCCCTAATGTTAAAATTCTCTCCCTGGCAAATTGGGGAGAGAAATAGCTTCCGGCATCTAATTTTTTAATTTCCCTTAATGTTAAGTCTTTAACATAACCAGTACCATTAGTTGTTCTGTCAACACGTTCATCATGAATAACTACCAATTCTTTATCTTTTGTTAAATGAATGTCCAGTTCAACTCCATCTGCGCCATTTTGTAAAGCTTTTTTAAAAGCACTTTCTGTGTTTTCAGGAGCTGTTCCCGAAGCACCTCTATGTCCTAAAATATAAATATTATGCATCTTTTAGTTCACCATATTTCACACTATCTATCATCATACTCAAAACAACATTTCCATTTCCCGGGAAGGTTTTAGAAATTTGAGTATTTAACATACAAAAATTACCTACTTTACTATTTTATGATTAATATAAAGGTAAAATCAAGTGATTATTTAAAGATGAGCATGGCAAGGGTTGGTATAATTAGTGTAATGAAAAAATCTTGTATAAAATTGCATTTTTATTATCAGGATTCTTCATCAAAACTGTATCTTCTGATGGGAAGGAAAGCATGAACTTGTTTTTTGTATTCTTTAAAATCCTCACCAAACTTTTCATGCAAAAACGCACTTTCTCTTAATGCTGTTATTACCAAAAAGGTCATGATAAAAAAGACAACCCCTATAATAATCATTAGTAAATAAAAAGAAAAAGAATGATTATTAACACCAATTGTTATTGCTCCGATAATAAAAGTATAAATACCTGTATAAAGAGGATGCCTGATAAAAGCATAAACTCCCTCGGTAATAATTCTTGTTGAAGAAAGTATATGTCCTGTCCAGGTATGGTATTTTCCAAGATCAATTTTGGCTTTTGCAACTAGAAATGCACCGATAAAAGTCAAACTAAGTCCTAAATATGTATAAATAAAAAGATTTTCCAGGTTAATAATGACATAAATATAAATAAGCATTGGAACAGAATAAAAAACTTTTATGGCAAACATTAGTTTCTTGTTTACAAGGAGGACCATTCCTTTTTTAGTCCTAAAATCAGAAATAAAAAAGGCAAACACAAATAAAAACAATAATGCAATTATTTTAAATAGCAATAGATTCATTTATTTACTCTTTCCATTTGTTCTTCCTTAATCTTTAATATTTTTTTATACCACTTTGCGTGTAGTATATTATATATCTCAATATTTTACAACATGCCAATATTTTTCTCTTTTACTGCAAATTCAACAAATATCCGTTTTTCTTAAGCCAATTTTTCTGCACCTTATAATCTGGCATAAAAAATTGGACTTTATCCCAAAATGATTTGGAATGGTTTTTTTCAATCAGATGTACCAATTCATGGATTACCACGTAATCAACAACAGGTAGTGGTGCCATTATTAGTCGCCAGGAAAAACTTAGATTGCCCATATTAGTACATGATCCCCATTGTTTTTGGGCATTAGATATTTTTACCCTATTATATTGAAGTCCTGTTTTTCCTGAGTACCAATCTACTCTTTGTAATATTTTTTTTCTAGCTGCTTCCTTATACCAACCAAGGAAGGTTTCTTTACCATCGGGTATATTTTCTTGTAGATAAAAATAACCATTGCTCAATATCAAGGGATATTCCATTTCATTATTCTGAACTATCTTTAACGGATAAAGATTCCCCAGGTAAAAATATTTCTCTCCATTGACAAATTGCTTTTCTATAAACTTTATATCTCTGGAGAGGATTTCTTTTTTCTTTCTCTCCAGCCATTTGTGATGCTTTAAAATAACCTGGTTAATAACATTATTTTTAACCCTTAGAGGAGCTTTTACGATCAAGGTAGCATCATCACATATTTGCAAACTTATAGTTCTTCTTTCAGAGCGAATAATCTTCTTTATTTGCATAAATCTGTTTTCTGTAAATTCAACACTCCTATTCCCTGTATTTCCATCTTTTTCAGGTTAGTTATGCTACATTCAATTTCTCCAACCGGAATTTAGCGATATTTTGATTAAATATCACACCCGCATAGCGGGTGGCTTTAAGAACCTCTAAAAGGGGTTTAACTTTTTAGCTTTTTTCTTTCGATTTTTTATCTAACCTTTAGCCATAATCTTCCTTAAGCAATATAACTTCCAACTATGGACTTCAGGTAAAAAATTGTCATCTAGCTTATTTTAATCTTTTTACGGTTAAATAAAATGTTCTTTATATTTTATTTATATCTGAAAACTAATAACAACAGTAAACTAAAAACCCTTGCATTTAATTACCTCTATATGCCTGGATTACCTTCATATTGCAAGCTAAAAAAATAATCAATAATGCCATCCATTATTGCTGCGGCAAATTCTTTCTGATAATCGGGTTGCAAAAGATACCAATTATCATCCGGGTGCATCATAAAGGCTGTTTCAACCAAAACGCTGGGAAACTGAGGACGCTTTAAGATTGCCAGATCTCTTCTTTTCCAAACCCTTGTGCGGGGAAGCCCTATTCTTTTTACTAAATTATCCATTATAGTTTCAGCTAGACTCTGATTATAATCATAATTATAAATAGTCATATGACCATGATAATTAACGGCATCTGCTCCTACGGCATGGGCATTGGCATGAATACTTATAAATAGATCAGTATTATGTCTAATCCCGCTGTCAATACGTTCAGATATATCAATATATACATCCTCGTTACGGGTCATGATTGCCTTTGCCCCTCTATCTTCAAGCATGCTACCTAGGATTTTGCTAATTTCCAATACAACATCTTTCTCATGAATATTCCCAGGACCTATAGCTCCTGGGTCTCTACCTCCATGTCCTGCATCAACAATTATAGTCCTCCCCTGTAATGGATTATGCTTCGAAATCTCAGGAGGTTTCTGTATACTAATTACCAACTCAGTTTTATCCCACTGGTAATCGAAACCTACTATAGACTGATAAGGCTCTATAGTTATCTCTACTGCATCGGGAGCTTCTTCCCGAAGAGGTTCAATTTTTATTTTTTGTAGAGAAGGTGCTTCTCCTTCATATTCGACATAATCGCTGCTTTTAACCCCATATAAAACCAAGCTAAGCTGTTGGGATTCATCTTTGATAAGAAAAGGAATGCGTTCCCGGGTATTAAAACGTAATATTAACTTATCATTGGTCTCATTTAACCCTATTTTAGAAAGCTCTGAAAAAGGTTTTTTTGTTGTATTTTTTATTTCTCGAACATTATCTTTGTGAATCAGATATTTTCCTGCACCCAGATTTACACGCAGATATTCTCCGGCAATACCGGTAACTTCAAAAAGTGTTCCCGGTAATAAATAATAACCCAATGCCTGGGTAGGTAAACCGTCTCCGCCCAGAGTAGAGCCCTGAAAAACAAAAGAATCTTCATTAACTTGGTGAATTCTGGCTTTCTCATCTACAACTTCCACTAATTTTATTGGTAATTTAGAGAAAAAACTAATTTTACCTGGAAGTTCCCTACTGATTTCTTTATCTCCTATTCGCAGAGTAACCGTGATGGTTTGAAGCATTGTTCCTTGCGAGGAGGAAACATCTTGTTCTTGGATTATATAACTACCCATATAAATACCTCTGCCTTCCAGCGGTAAGTTGGAATCATTGAGCTCTTCCATCAAGACTTTATGTGGGTTATCACCAATTTGAAAAGTTGCTTCGGCTCCCGGACTTCCCTGGAACATCACCCTTAGTTCATCACCAATTTTCAACACTTGATCCTTTTCAGGCTGCATACGGGTGGAATGAATTGTTAAAGGGCTGGTGGGGAAATCTTCCCATGCCCTGGGATAAAATACAGTTTTCTCAATTGATACCTTCTCTTTCCCCCTACTGGCAGTAACAATAATTGGAAGTCTTTCTCCCTCCGGTATCTCTACCAGAGTAAGAAAATTACCGGTTCTGTAATCATGAAGCTGGACTTCCTTATCATTAACAGTGACCCTGACATCGGAGGAAGCATCAGTTGTCCCAAAAATATACAAAGGGCTATTCCAGATAGTGATTTCTGTTTGTGAGGGAAAGGCTACATTTAAATATGGCTTTTCCAATTTTTCCTGCCATCTTTTTAATTTATCCAATATTTCAAGCGAAAAACCTTTTTCATAAACTTGCCTTACATACGCTCTCTGCTCGTGCTCTGGCAATTCTTCCAATAAATCAATAAATTCTATTTCATCATCGTCAAGTTCTTCCAGGGAAGCAAGATATATAGTGAAGATAGCCGGGAATTTGCCTTCGAGATATTCCCGTACCTTAACATTAATAGTAGTTGAAAAAACAGCAAAGTTATAAGCTAATAGGATAAAAATTATAATTATCAGGAAATATATTGTTCTTTTTCCCATTTTTTATATATCCATCTCTATTACATCAAAAATATTATAATTAGACTATCATCCATTTCTTTCTCTCTTCTAAGGGCTATTTTCATTAATAATTTTTGGTATTTTTCCTTCAAATTCATTTGCTATTATATCCATATATAGTTGGTCATATCTTTTTCCACCAACAATATAAGCTTCTCTTCTTACTCCTATTTCCTTAAACCCACATTTTTTATAACAGGCGATTGCTCTTTCGTTAAAAGAATGAACGCGCAGAAAAATACTATTTAAATTCAACAAATTAAAAGAATAATCCAGCAAAAGATTTATTGCCTCTGTGCCATATCCTTTGCCCCAATATCTTTTATTTCCAATAAATATTCCTAGTTCAGCTGTTTTATTTATTTGATCTACATTTAACAATCCACATATACCAATTAATTCATCGTTGCTAAGCTTAACTATGGAGAAATGGTGTCCTTCTTTACTTAAATTTTCTAATATTTCCCTCTCTTTTTCTATTGTAAAAATACCTGGAGCAACAGATAAATATACTGCCAGATTGAGGTCATTTATCCATTCGGTAAACTTTTCAACATCATTGACATTAATTGGAGATAAATATAAATTCGTATTAACTATTTTTTTAAAATATTTCATAATAATCAGTCCAGGCACGGATTAGGAAAAGAACAAATGTAGGAATAAATTATTCAATAATCTAAGGGTATACTTTAAATCCTTTACTAAGTCTACCCTTAGATTATTCTCAAATTATTAAACATGTGTTTTAATATTTGTAATAAAATCTATCTAGAATTCAATCCAATCTAGATCCAGTTCTGCCAATTTCTCCTTTGTGGGAACTCCGTTTTCATCCCAGCCTTGCATGGCATAATAAGTTTTGATTGCCTTTTCAAATTCCTCTTTGTCAATGGCTTTATCTTTTAAAGGGCCACTGGTAAAGGCTTCAAAAAACCTGTCCGGAAGTTTATCATCTTTGCTGGTTAAGCCTTCCCTGATATTGAAACAACGTGCCATGGTATTGGACTTTTCGGCAACTTTTAACAGTTCAAAGAGACTTGTTTCCCAGCCTGTTACCGCTTGGGTAAGATCTACAATATTCTTTAAACTCAAAGATCCCATCGGTGCAGCAATAAACATACATATGCAGATGCAGTTACACAGACTCCATACTTTCTGTGTATAAGAAGAAAATCTGACTTTTTTAGAACTTAAATCAAGAGAATCTAACGGTTCAAGCAATCCCAAAGGTTTAACCGCATCCAGGGGTGCACCATAATCTGTAAACATCAAGTCATGAGGAACTTCCATATGATCAGCTCCAGTTGGAGAAATTGCGTATTGTAGGCCAACACCTACTTTTCCTCTTGGTTCATGCATAGGACATTCCTCTCCCTTGACATGCATGGCAAAGCGCTCTGCCCCGGAACCAAATTCTTTGGCTGCATGGGCAACACCTTGGGCTAGAATAGCACCGATACCTTCAAGATTTTTTATCTTTTCTATCATCTCAAGCATAGCTTTGGCATGGCCGAACTTAAGCTCGATTCCATCAGTATCATTTTTGTCTATTATTCCTTCTTCAAAACATTCCATGGCAAAGGCGATGCTGGTACCGGTAGAGATGGTATCAAGACCATATCTGGCACATAATTCATTACCCTTGGCAATGGCCTCTAAGTCATCTATGCCACAGAGAGAACCCAGTGCTCCGACCGTCTCGTATTCCGGACCACCATAGTAGGGATCCACATCATATTTTCCTTCCACCTTTACTTCGCGTTTACAACGTACCGGGCAGGCATAACAATGGCCTCTTTTTACCAGTATAGTGTCTGCCATGGTAACTCCGGAAATTGCTGAGGCCCCCTCGAACTGACCTTCCCGAAAGTTTCTGGTAGGTAAAATTCCTGCTTCGCTTAATCCCACAACTCCTCCAGCAGTACCATAGTCATACATTCCCTGTGAGGTTTCTTTCCATTTAGAGGCAAATTCCTTAGTAATTTCTTTTATCTTTTCCGGGTCATCATAATTGGCTTTCTGGGTACCCCTGACAGCAATGGCCCGTAATTTTTTGGAACCCATGACAGCACCAAGGCCTACACGGCCATTAAAGTGTTCGCATTCATTGCCAATATTGGCATATCTTACCATTTTTTCGCCTGCAGGTCCGATCTGGGCTATTCTAATCTTTTCATCTTTCAGTTCATCGCGGATGATGTGTTCTACTTCTCCTGTATCCTTACCCGTTAGATATTGGGCATCACGAAGTTCTACTTTGTCATTATTAATCCATAAATAGACCGGTTTTGGGGATACACCTTTAATGATGATTGCATCAAAACCTGCCCATTTCAATTCAGGAGCAAACCAGCCTCCGGCCTCTGCCTCAGCAAAACCACCGGTAAGGGGTGACTTGGCCGCTGCAGTAAAACGACTTGCCCCTGGGACAGTGGTTCCGGTAACAACACTGCAGGTAAAGACAAGCATATTATCCGGTCCTAAGGGATCAACTCCTTTTTTTAGCTCTTTCAGTAAAAAATAACTGGCCAGAGAACTTCCGCCAAGATATTTTCTGTAAATTATTTCATCTAGAACCTCAGTCTTTACTTCGCCCTTGGTTAGGTCAACTCTTAATATTTTACCATTATAAGGTTTTTTGTTTGACACAATATTCCCTCCTTGTTTTTTATATTCTTGTTTTTATATTTGTTGTTCTATTTTACATTAATTTTATAGATTTATAAATAAAAATTATTCAAATTCAAAACCCTTCTCTTTAAACAACTTTATACAAATATTTGCAACTTTGGAATCATAAAGAATTCCTTTATTTTTAACGATTTCAGCAAGCGCTTCCTCAATCCCAAGAGCCGGGCGATAAGGTCTGTGAGACATCATTGCCTCTACGACATCTGCTACACCAATAATCCTTGCCTCTAATAAAATATCATCGCCTTTAAGTTGATTGGGATACCCGGAACCATTAATTCTTTCATGGTGTTGAAGGACAATTTTAGCAATTGGATGAGTAAAATCAATATCTTTTAAAATGTCATAACCAATTTGGGGATGATTTTTAATTAACAAAAACTCTAAATCAGTCAGCTTGCTGGGTTTTGTCAGGATCTCGGATGGAATTCCCATTTTACCAACATCATGTATTAAAGAAGCAATCCTAATTCCTTCAATCCTATCCTCAGACAACTTCAGCTCTTGAGCTATTTTGGTTGATAATTGTGCTACTTTATCCTGATGATCTGAGGTATATGGATCCCTTGTACCAACAATATTAGAAAGAGTTTCAATAGTGGCATTCATAGCTTTCACAAGCTTTTTTTTGGCTTGTATACGATTAGTAATATCCTCTGCGGCACTCATTATGCCTACGATTTTTCCATTTTTGTCATGAATGGGGGCAACCGAAAGACTCATTGGAAATTGAGTGCCGTTTTTCCGTTGACGAATTAATTCTTTCCCCACAAACCCCTTGTCAGTTAAAACCTTACTACGAAGTGTTAGGAATTCATTCTGGCTGCCTTTTGGTATCATTGGTAACTGTTTGCCTAACACCTCTTTTGCAGTCCAGCCAAACATTTTCTCTGCAGATTTATTCCATGTTAACAAATTACCGTTTAGGTCTATACTATAAAGTGCTAAAGGGGAACAAGAAATCATTGCCTTCAGAAACTCTTCGTTCTCTTGTAATATTTCTTCAACCTTCCTTTTTTCTGAAAGATCCTCTGCTATTGCGAGAATATATTTCTTATCTTTTAATTGTATTGCTGAAATAGTAATATTTGCCGGGAATAACGAACCATCTTTTTTTCGATGTTTGGTTTCGAATTTTATTACTTTCTTCCCTTTTAATTTATTCCAAAAATTCCTGTTATCCTCCCTCTTAACTGAATCAGGGTCTATATCTCTAACCTTTAAGTTAGAAATTTCTTCTTTACTATAGCCGTACAATTCCACATTTTCCCTGTTAACTTCAACGATATTACCATCCAGGTCATGGAGAAATAATGCATCAGGGATTTGGTCTACTAATGCTCTGAATTTACTTTCACTCTCTCTCAAGGTTTTTTCTGTTTTTTTCCGTTCAGTTATATCATTACATATACAGATAATTGCCTTTGAACCATTCACATAAGTACCAGTAGCACTGATTTCCACATCATAGATTGAACCATCTTTTCGTCTGTGTTGAGTCTCAAAAATTTTATCTATCCTGGACAGATTCTTGAAATTTTCCCGGACCTGCTTTTCGGACATATTTGCTTCCCAATCCCAGGTATGCAACTGATACATTTCTTCCATAGAATAACCAAGCATTTCTGCAAAACGTTTATTTGTTTTGATAATACGATGTTTTTGATCTATAATAACAATTCCTAGCCGCGATTTGTCAATAAGAGCCATTAACCGTGACTCACGCTCTTTTGCATCCTTTTCTAATTTTTTATGGTGGGTGATATCAAAGATAGTTAAATAACCACCATAAATATTGTCATTAACGTATAAAGGTCCAGACTTAAGGTTCACGGTAATTTTTTTATTTTTTTTATCAAAAATTTTAGCTATTTTTTCAACTTTCACACCCTGCAAAGCTCTGGAAAAAAAAGACTCATCTTGTTCCTCAAAATTAATAATGGAGAAAATTTTATTCCCTATGATTTTATCTGCTTGAAAACCAAAAATATGATTAAAATGGGGATTAATATGCAAAATTTTTTCATTAATATCATAAAAGACTATAGCAACGTCTATGTCTTGAAAAATAGACTCAGTTAGACAATAAATAGTTTCATTCTCTAAATTTATATCCTGAATTTTTTTAATATCTGTTCTATCTATATTATTACTTTTATAAGACACTGTTACTCCTGGTGCTTTTTATAATACTTTGTCAGGTGAGGGAATAATAACTGAATATATAATTATATTATTTCTATTTCAATTACAGTATCAATTTAGCATATATTTGGTTAAATTGCAAAAATGACTTTTCCCTATAATGAGCTATGGAACACTTTTAATAAATACCTGAATTAGTTAACGCTAATATTTTTATGATGTCTTCTTTCTATTGCGGGTCGCAACATCAAAAACAACTGCGGCTACCAAAACCAGGGCTCTTACAATATATTGATAGGATATATCTATTCCCATCAAATTCATGCCACTGGTCAAGGACATCATAACAAAGGCACCTACAATAGAACCTGTGACTTTTCCTATACCACCAGAGGGTGAAGCACCTCCTACAAAAGCAGCTGCTATTGCATCCAGTTCAAATAAAGTGCCTGCTGTAGTTGTTGCTGATTTAAAACGGGAAGCATATAATATGCCTGATAAGGCGGCAAGCATCCCCATTGAACAGAATACTATATAAGTTATCTTCTTGGCGCTGATTCCAGTCAGCTGGGCTGCCTCAGGATTACCGCCAACCGCATAAATATGTCTTCCAAGATTAGTCCTGGTCATAATAAAGTGATATATCAAAACGACAACAATCACAATTACTGCAGTCCATGATAGCCCCCTAAATCCTGATAATATCCAGGTAATAACCCCGATTAAAGATGACATGAGAATTAATTTTATAACAAAAAGATTCATGGGTGAAACCTTAAAGTTATGATATAGCATTCTATTGCGTCGCTTTAATTCACTTATAATATAAAATATAATAACCAGGATTCCAAGCGCAAGAGTCAGTTTATGCACTCCACTCAAAATTCCTATATCGGGAATGATAGTAATATCAGGAATAAAACCATTTCCTATGGCATTAAAAGCGTCATTTGTAATAACAATTGTGCCTCTGTGCATAGTTACCAGTTGTAATGCCCCTCTGTAACCCAACCAGCCTGCAAGGGTTGCTACAAAAGCCGGAATTTTCATTTGCCCTACTAGAAAACCGGTCAATAGTCCTGCCATGGCCCCTATTGTTATTATCAATGCTATACTTATGTAAGCAGGCATATGCCAGAATTCCATAGCCGTCGCTACCACTGCACCTAAAAAACCTGAAAGATAGCCCACCGACAGGTCAATGTGAGAAATGATAATTACCAACGTCATTCCAATTGCCAATATTGCGATATATCCTGTCTGATTTATTAGGTTACTTATGTTCCTTGAAGAAAGAAAAACACCTTTTGTGGTAATAGCAAAAATTACCATAATAACCAATAAGGCAATATACATACCCCATTCACGAATATTTTCATAAAACAACCTTTTTGCATCCCCAATTAATGTGGCTTCTTCAGACTTTTCTGCTCTTACCATCAGCTTTCTTG
>CAZAJW010000182.1:0-4337 GCA_964485485.1 uncultured Atribacterota bacterium
TATCTTTTCATAAGACAGTAATAATATTCTTGATTTTTTAGACTAAGGGAAACCAACTGTAGATCATTTTTTTGCTCACAATCGGAAATTGTTACCATAGAGTCTTTCTTTCTGATTTCTGGAATTAAATATTTTAAAGACATCGAATCGATGCTTGTATTATATTATATTACTTATGTTTAGAAAAGTTATTCCAGTAATACTTTACATGCCCGCTTTTTCTTTCTTTGTTTGCTTGAATCGTTAATACTAATTACAATACGAAAAATTTCTAGCTTTTCTTTCAGCAATACAGAATATAATGGTAAGAATGATAGAATAATTTTGATATTTATAAGAATAAAAAGATTGGTTATTCCAGTGGGCGAACTGGAGTGGCATTAATAGAGTAGCAGTTATAAAATTGTAATCAATTTGTTTTTATCGGTAATGTCTTAATGCCTTCCAGTAAAACACGCATGGCAATACAGTCATCTTCATTATATTGAAGGATGCGCTCCTTGATTTCAGGTTTCTCTTTTTCCAGCCAGCGGTGATACCATTCAATAGATTCAGCGCCAGAAGGACTTTCATCTCGCCATCGAAAACCAAGATATTTAGCCAAGTCTTTTATTGAATAACTAAAGGTTGGCCACTCGGTATGCTTTCTGACAATATCACCGTACAGATCAATAACCAGCGATGAATTAAAAAAGGACTCCAATTCAGATTTTGATATTATCTCCGGATATTTCTGCTGCAATTTTTTCCAGATAGTCTTTTCATAAGAAGAATAGTAATAAACAGTACATGGGAAATGCTTTCTGATATAATGCCAGGCATCAATAAAGGTTCTTTCTTCTTCTTTGGCGGTAGCATGATCAGCAAAAAAGGGCACATATTTTTCAGTAGAGGGATCCCGGTAGTGACGTTCAACAAAACCATGCAGGTAACAAAAATCCCGCATGGGGTCTGTTTCCACATCAAAAAATAGTTCGGTATCCGTTAAAGGGAATTCAATCTTGCTTTTGGCATAGGCATTTTTATCTATTTTGGCCAAAAGTTTCGCCCGGGCATGGTATTTATATAAAGTATCAATGCCAATTCCAGGGAAAATTGTCTTTTTACCATCTATGAATTCCAGGAAAGGTTTTTTAGCAAAGTCGGTAAACTTTCTTATTTGGTTTTGCAGGATATCTCTTTTCTTCCGTCCAAGTTCCGGAATCAAGGTTAAATCTTTCCTTAAAATAAGCTGTCTAAGGCAATAAGACCTCCAGTGACATAGTTTGCATGCACTGCAATGAGCCGGGGTTGTTATAATTTCCTGCTCCATGATTTTTTGAGCAACTGATAAGTTTTGTTGATAACTATCCCACCAGGATTCACGATTTCTCTTACCCTTAGGCTGTCCCAGGTCATAGATGATGTCTCTTCCATGAATGTCATGAATAAAAGGTGTTTTAGCATGAGAATAATTTAATTGTTCCAGAATATCAGTATACAATCCAAGCTGGGTTGCATAGTGTAATTTTGGTTTACCTTCCGATATTTCATTTTCTCCTTCTAAACCAGAACCGCTTTTTATATCTCCCGCAATATAACCGTTTCCCTTTTTTGACAATAAATCCGGTTCGCCAACCAGGTTATCTGTACTAAGTCGTCCGCTATAAATAAGATTAATGCCTTTATTTAGAGCTTCTCGAGTTCTACTTTCTTTTTCCAATCCTGAAAAGGGACTCAAATCCAGAAAAGGTTGTTTCATCTCAGTCATGACCTGTTTTTCAAAATCAACCCCTCTTTCCCAGAGCAACTTCATAAACGCAGTCTCCGGATCCCTTTTATCGGGATCTTCAAACAAATCCAGGTATAAGCGATGGGGGCATTGGATATAATTATAGAGCATATCAGCAGATATTTTTTGGTACATTATTTTCTCCATATTCTCCATAAGGTCTTAAAGATAATAATTATTGACTTTTAGTTGAATGATTTTGAATAACCTACAATTTTTATAACAATTAGATAACCGGATTGCAAGCTTTAAAAATTCCCTGTTTTTTGATTATAAGTTTTTAGCCCAAGAGAGTATTAGTTTAACCCAAGTATGGGCTTCAAAGATATAATAAATTTTATAGCTAACCTGGAGAAAAATCCAGAGTCATTTATTAATATTCACTAATGACAGTTACAGGCTAAAAAATTAAAATATAATCCTTGACTCATACGTGATTATTAGTATACTTATAAGTATAATACTTTAGAGTATACTAATAGATATATGGAGGGAAACTTTTTTAATGTTTGTTAATAGAATCCAAGAATTAAATTTTTTAGAAAAGACATTTAAGGGGGAAAATGCCCGCTTTGTAATTATGTATGGAAGAAGAAGAATTGGGAAGACTGAATTACTTAAACAATTTTCTAGAAATAAAAAACACCTTTTCTTTTCTTCTGATCTTTCTTCAGAACAAGAACAATTAAAACAGTTTAGTGAAAAAATATTTCAGTTAACCAGAGAATCTTTTTTGGAAAACCAGTCCTTTAATTCATGGGAATCCCTATTGCGATATATTTTTGATTATTTAGTTCTTAACACACCATTAATAATAATAGATGAATTTCCTTATCTATGTATAAGCAATCCAGCACTTCCTTCAATATTACAAAAAATATGGGACGAAAAAGGGCAAAAAACCAATGTATTTCTTATTTTATGTGGCTCGTACATGAGTTTTATGGAAAAAGAGGTTTTAGGGATTAAAAGTCCTTTGTTTGGCAGACGTACTGGACAGATGTCCTTGGAACCACTTTCTTACGAAGATCTTAAATTCTTTTTCCCTAACTACACAGAAGAAGAAATCATTTCTACTTATGGAATTCTTGGAGGTACTCCGGCTTATCTACAGCGATTTAAGGATAATAAATCAGTAGAAAAAAATGTAAAAGATGAGATATTGAATAAAAATGGATTCCTATTTAGTGAACCTCGTTTTTTATTAATTGAAGAATTAAGAGAACCGTCAATTTATTTCTCTATTTTACAGGCTATTGCCTTTGGCAGAACAAGATTAAATGAGATTGTACAGGAAACCGGTATTGGTGATTCTCACAAAGTAAATAAGTATCTTAGTGTTTTACGTGAGTTACGTATTGTAAAAAGGGAAATTCCTGTTACAGAAGAGAAACCTTACAAATCCAGAAAAGGCATTTACCTATTGGCCGATCCATTTTTTCGATTTTGGTTTAGATATGTTTTGCCCAATCTTAGCTATCTTGAAGAGGGAGATATTGATTACGTTTGGCAAGAAAAAATCAAACCTTCAATAAATAGTTTTTTAGGATTTACCTATGAAGATATATGCTTACAGAAAATAAAAAAATTTAATAGAAGGAATGTTCTTCCTTTTAAAGCTAAGAATATAGGGCGTTGGTGGAGTAATAAGGAAGAGATTGATATTGTAGCTTATGATGATCAACGTTCTTTTATCTTTGGGGAATGTAAATGGAAAAATAAAAAGATTGGTTTAAAAGAATTGCGAGATCTAGAAAGAAAAACTAGTATTTTTCTGAATGTAAAACGAAAATATTATGTTTTATTTTCTAAATCAGGGTTTAGCAAACAATTAAAAAACCTTTCCAACCAAAGAGAAGACATTCTTCTCTATATCTAATCTATTCTTTTAGCCCTTTCAATTGCTCTTTGGGCTAGTATCAAGGTAGGATCAATAATCGGGATATCGATGTCACCATTTTTGAGTATTAGTGGGATTTCAGTACAGCCGGCAATAATGCCTTGGGCATTTTTTGCAATCTGATTTTCCGCCAGTTTTAAAATATCCTTTTTTAATAAATCTAATCTATTTCCAGCCTTTATTCCATAAATAATGTTCATAATTTTATTTTGCTCATCTTGTGTCGGGATTAAGGTTTCAATATTTCCCTTATTAAGGAAAGTTTGATATAGTCCTGTTTTATAAGTTCCTTTGGTGGCAAAAAGGCTTATTCTTTGAATACTTGGGAAAACTCTGTTAATATAAAGGGCCGTTTCCTTAATCATATTAATAATGGGTGTATTTATCTTCTTTTGTAAATCATCATAAAAAAAGTGAGCCGTATTGCAGGGCATAATAATAAAATTAGCTCCTGCTCTTTCTAAGTTTTTAGCTGTAGCAATCATCTGTGGCAATGGGCTCTCTCCTTTTTCCAAAATTGCTTGAGATCTATCAGGAATTTTTGGATTATTATCAATAATTATCCTAAGATGATCTTGATCTCTTTTGGCAGGGGATTGTTTTACAATTTTTTGGAAAAGGTCAATCGTTGCTTCAGGCCCCATTCCACCAAGTATTCCAATGATT
>CAZAJW010000183.1:0-3560 GCA_964485485.1 uncultured Atribacterota bacterium
TCGCGTTATCGTGAAAAGAGTTTTACGTCAATATGGTTATCCGCCTGACAAACAAAAACTGGCAACAGAAAATATTTTAAAGCAAGCTGAGCTTTTTGCAAATGAATGGAGTTCTTATTAAATATTTTTTCTATATACTATGAAAATTCTCAATGCTTAAGGGTATAGAGACCATCAGGAATCAAATAAGAAGAGTTTTGATATCTTACAAATACAACCTAATAGGAATAAAATAATTGAAAAATAATTTAAAGAGTATTATTTTATTAAAAAAGTATATTTTGGTATTATATAGTAAATAAAAATATATATATAATGAGTATTGATTTAGAAAAAGTAAAGCTTCCTAAAAAAATTAGACCCTGCCCCATTACAGAAAGTATTGTTGAATTTCGTTTTGAATCAAAGTTTCCATATGATGCAATTTTTGGAATAATTTATAATCAATTTAAAAATGAATATACTAAGCTTGAAGAACTTCCAATATTACAGTTACCAGAATTGGTCAGAAAAGAAGATCCAAATTTGAGATATAAACCATATTATAAGTTGCAATCTCCTGGTGGAGAGTTTGTATTACATATAGGTGCACGTGTATTTTCTTTAATAAATGTTGGTAAATATATTGGATGGTTAAAGTTTTCAAAAAAAATAATTGATTTAATTGAAAAAATAAATAACTTATCAATTGTAGATATTTACACCCGAGTTGGTATAAGGTATATAAATGGTTTTGATATTAATATCTTTGAAAAAATTAATCTCTCTATAAATATTAGTAAAAATAGTTTGAAAGACCTTGATTCAACAACTCGCATAAGTATTCCATCTAATGAGTTCATAAATACATTAAGAGTTAGTAATAGAGCAAAAATAAAGAAAGTAAATTCTATAAGTGAAGGGTCAATTATAGATATTGATACATATATTGAACACCCAAAAAAGGATATAATTGATATTGTCGAGCAAGGACATTTAAAAGAAAAGAAATTATTTTTTACTCTACTAAAAGATGATTTTATTAAAAATGAATTGAATCCGGAGTATTAATATGGGAGAAGTTATAGAGGTTTTACCAGCAGAATGGAACACATCAACTTCTAATAATTATAATGAATGGCTTGGTTCTCTAGGAGAGGATGTAAGTACATTGAAATTAATTCGAGGTAAGAAAACAGTATTTTTAACAGATATATTAGCTAAAATTTTTGATGTACCTATAGGCAATCAAATAATTAATATTGACGAAACTACAAAAAGTGAAATATATATTTCAGATAAAGATGTAGCTGAATATGAATTATTTAGTCCATTGATGCCACCAAAAAGAAGAATTAAAATAAAAGCAAAGATAAAGAATATAAAAAGAGGCAAGCCTTCCATTTGTGATGAAATATTGGAATTATGAGTGCAGAAGTTGAAAGAGCTGAATATTCTTGGTATGGAAAAGTAAGTAAAAGTGATACCCCAGAACAGGGGGATTTCATTTTTCAATGTCAAATAGTCCACCCAAAAATAGCAGAAATAAAAGAAGACGAAGAATCAGATTTTGATGCAGAAGAATATGACGTAATTATTTTAAGTCAATCGTGTGATTTATTATATGAGAAAATAAATTTGGCTTTAGTTTGTCCTTTTTATACCTTGACGGAGTTAGAATCAATAGATCCTAATTATAGAAGTATTGGAAAGAAAAATGCTTTAAGAAACGGCTTTATAATAGGGATGCATTTATTAGATAAGTGCAATATTAATGGTATTAATGATTACCTAGTCGTAGATTTTAAAAATACTTGTTCTATTCCTTTAGATTTATTAAAGGAAATTATTACAAATAGAGGTGATAGGATTAGATTATTGCCACCCTATAGGGAACGGATGTCGCAGGCTTTTGCACTTTTTTTCATGCGTGTGGGTTTACCAATAGATATACCGCCCTTTAAGTAAAAAAAGTTACACTTATTAAAAATAATTAGTGTTATTGATTATGTACTAAAAGATTCAATATTAAAAATTTAGGCTAATAAGTAATTTGAAATCAATATTTAATCAGATGTATCATTAGAATAAAAGAATGTCTTTAGCAATAAATACAACTACTCCAGAAGGTATTATTTTAGCAACTGATAGTAGACAATCTTTCCGTAATAGGAAAGGCATGGCTAGAATTGGTTCTGACAATGCTACCAAACTCTTCCAGATAAATAAAAGAATTGGTATTGCTGTTGTAGGACTTGCTTTTTTATCAGATGATGGAGTAATAAAGAATATTAGTAAATTTATTGATGAATTTAAGAATGAAATTGACGTAAAAGATCTAAAAGTAAAGGAAGTTGCCGAGAAAATACATTATCTTTTTGATAAAAAATATGATTACAAGAAACCATTAAAAGATTTACCAGCTAAAATACAAATTGATTTACAAAGACAAGGATGTGAGGTTATTGAAATCAAACCAGAAGAATATGTTGTGAGGTTCCGCTTTAAAGATAAAAATGGTCAAATAAAAGAAGGTATGTCTGGTGTAGATAGTATAAATGTTTTAGTAGCCGGTTACAATAAAGATGGTAATCATGAAGTATATATTTGTTATATACCAGGTGAGATTCAAAAAAAGAGAAACAGCAAAGAAAAAGGGAAAGAGTACGGTGCAACATGGATTGGTCAAAGTGATGTTGTATCAAGAATTGTATTAGGTTGGGACGGAAGGATTAGTAATATAAAATTTGCTAATCAGCAACTTCAAAAAATAGGAAAAGAAGAATTCAATAAACAATTAAGAAGTCTTGAATATGTAATTCAATGGGGAACAATGACTGTTCAAGATGCAATTGATTTTTGTGTTTTAATGATTGATACTACTTCTGCAATACAAAGATTTTCAGATGGAATAAAAGGCAATCCAGGAGATATGCCAGGAGTGGGTAGGCCTGTAGATATTGCAGTAATTACTCCAGGTAAAGGTTTTGTTTGGATTAATAAAAAAAAATTAAGAGTAGGAAATATTGAAATAGATCTTGAAAAAGAACCAGACCGAAAAAAATGAATTTAAGAAAAAGATTCCCCTAAAAAAGATATTCGTTTAGTACTTTTAAAAAATTGAAATACTCGCTGACAAGTTTCTTGTTATGACTTGTATAGAAGTATGTCTTGGAAAAATTAAATAAAATTTTCTTCAAGCATAATCTTTCACCTTACAAAATACAATCTGAAAGATCAGCAAAAGAGGATCGCGGAAGGACGGGGCGGAATTCCCCCCGGACCCCCTTTCCGCCCCGTCTGCATTTGGGAACAGGTACAGGAAAAGCATATAAAAAAATCAGGGAATATATTGATGGTCTTTCTATTTTTATCAGCAATTGTAAAATCCATATGGAATTGCTCTTTAAGGGTTTAAAAATCCGGTTGCGGGTTTTCTTTGAAAAAAGTTCGAATTTCGGCCAGAAAGCCCAGCCAACTTCCACTTTTTGCAAAATCATAATTGGTTTCCCCGGCGTGCTGCGCCTCGCCATGGTATTTTTCCGCTATAATCCAGGCATTTTTAAGGTCACACACCAGCC
>CAZAJW010000184.1:0-1827 GCA_964485485.1 uncultured Atribacterota bacterium
AAAATAGAAAAGGAGAATATTTTGGAACTAAAAAAGAAGTCAATGAAACATATCGATAATTTATTAAGATGTTGCGGTATTTATAATATGCCATATCCGAAGGGTACAGCCACCGGAAAGGAGCTTTTAGAAAGCAGGGGTTTATCAGAAAAAGAGCAGAGCTTTTTGCTTAATAAAATGATAGTTGAAGTTGATCAGTTGAGAAGGGAAATAGGGCTTAACAGGATAGAATACAAGAAAGGACAGTTTAAAGATGTCTTTGACTGGTATTATAAAAAGTTTAATGTTTAGCGATAAGGGATATTATGTTAAGTAGATGTTTAACAACAAAACGCAATAACGGAATCATAGAGGGGGCGGGAAAAAACATATTGATTTTTAACTGGAGTTGCTCGAGGGGTATAACTCGAGATACTGAAAATATCATAAAAATAACTATTTTCAAAGAATAACAACAAAACGCAAAACTATAGAATATTTATAATATTTTGTAATGCCTATAAAATAAGCACTTTTACATTTAATGGTTTAGGTAAATGTTGTTTTTTGATTAAAAAATAACAAAACACTTGATTTTTTCTTAGCAATCCTTTATTATGTAAGCATAAGATATTAAAAGAGGTGTTTAAAATGAAACAAAAAAAGACTGTTGTTAAATTACCAAAATATCTAAGTGTTGAAGAAGTTACCCGGTTATTAGAACAGCCTTATCAAGAGGGATTGCAAGCTAAAAGGGAATTGAAAGAAAGAAAGAGAGAAAAATCATACTGGATCAAGCGCGCAAGGAATAAGTTGTTTACAGCTAAGAGGGATCGGGCAATTCTTTATTTTTTTTATGATACTGGAATTAGATTAAGTGAATTGGTTAACTTAAGTTTAGATAACATTGATTTACAAAGAGGGGTATTCAAGGTTTTAGGCAAGGGCGGTTATGAAAGGGAAGCGGTTATTGAGAATGACACAATCAAAGTATTGCAATATTATCTTAAGGCCAGAAGAAACTGGAAGGGTAACAACAGCAAGGCGGTATTTCTTAGCAGGTCCGGGAAAAGAATAACTCAAATGAATATTCAAAGAAACATTGAAAGATATGGAAAGCAAGCCGGAATAACCAAAAAGATAACTCCACATATGTTAAGACATTCTATTGCTACCCACCTATTGAATAATGATGTTGATATTAGAAGGGTGCAACACTTCCTGGGACATAAAAGCATAGCCAGTACACAAATTTACACCGGAATTATTAACGATAAGCAAAAATCTGTTATCAGTAAAGCACACCCATTAAATAAGATAAAAATTAAAACGATATAGGGGAATATTAATTATGAAAACAGGATCAACAAATAAAACAATATATCTAATTAAAAAAATAAAAGATATTGGACTTGATTACCGATTGGCTATGAGAGAATTATATATTCATTATCAAAATTCAAAAAACTGGCATGAAGTAGTAAAAGCGGTTAAGGAAAGGGATAATAACACTTGCCGGGATTGTGGAAAGAAAGATTGTAAATTGATTGTTCACCATGAAAGTTATGATAATTGGGGTTATGGGGATTTTAGGGAAATAAAAGATTGTGTTTTATTATGTGAAAAATGCCATAACAAAAGACACCGTAATTTTTCGGTAGATGTGCCTTTTTGGGCAAGCCGGAATGGTGAACTAACCAGGCAAGATCAGGAAGAAATTAATAACCTGGAAAGGGAAATTTGTATTTAATAACCAAATATATTAACTAAAACAAAATTTTTAAAATTTGGGCGTATTTTGTGCGATTTTAGGCATTTAATAAAAATAAAGGGGGTTTAAATTGTGAA
>CAZAJW010000185.1:0-2365 GCA_964485485.1 uncultured Atribacterota bacterium
TTCTTCTGATGAAGTGGCATCACCTGTAGTTCCCAATCCTATGACCTTAATTGCTATGAATAAGCCTTCTTTGGATAAATTTGAATCCGAGGTTGAAAAAGGTGGTACAATTATCTTAAATAAATCTTTAATATCTCAGGATGTTAAACGTAGTGATGTACAGGTGTTTAAAGTTCCTGCGAATGAGATTGCCAATGAATTAGGAAATTTAAGAGTAGCCAATATGGTTGCCCTTGGTACCTATTTAGCAGCAAGAGAGAGTGTTAAAATCGAAACAATACTGCAGGCATTAGACGAAACTTTGGGGAATAAATCAGCAAAAATAATTGAGCTGAATAAAAAGGCAATTGAAAGAGGAGAGAGAATAGTTACCCAAAAATAAAAGGTAAAGATGAATTTAGAATATCTAAGAGAAAAAACAATCAAATCTGAAGAAATATATAATGGGAGAGTAGTCCGTCTAAGAAAGGATGAGGTTACTCTCCCAAATGGAAGAAAGTCTACCCGTGAAATTATTGATCATCCAGGAGCAGTAGTTATACTGGCGCAGAATAGCCAGGGAAAACTTATCATGGTTAAACAATTCAGAAAGGCAATTGAGGATATATTATTGGAACTCCCGGCAGGAACGCTTGAACCAAAAGAGGAAATAATTACTTGTGCCAAACGCGAATTGGAAGAAGAAACAGGATATAAGGCAAAAAATTGGGAAAAAATATTTGATTTTTATTCAGCACCTGGTTTTTGTAACGAAAGACTGACTTTATTTTTTGCCTTTAATTTAACAAAAACAAAAACCAATACTGACCATGATGAATTTATTGAAGTAGTCGAGTATGATAAGAAATTTATTAATTTATTATTAGATGACAATAAAATAAGAGATGCTAAAACTTTAATCGGGATACTTTGGTGGCTAAATAGATGAACCAAATGAAGCAACAAAATAAATACTTTGTAGATCTTCATGTGCATATTGGCAGAGATAGTAATGATTTGCCCGTTAAAGTGACTGCTTCACGAAAACTGACTTTTGCCAATATTGCCAGGGAATGTCTTAATAGAAAAGGCATAGATATAGTAGGCATAGTAGATTGCGCGTCTCCAAGAGTTATAGAAGATATCAGTAAATTAATGAATAGTGGAGAGATGAGAGAACTAAAGGATGGAGGGTTACGATACAGAGAAACTGTCACAATTATTCTGGGATCGGAAATTGAAACCCGTGAAAAAAAAGGCGGATTATCTCACCAAATAGCTTTTTTCCCTTTCTTTGCTGATATCAGGGAATTTAGTAAGAAAATGGAAGGGGTTGTCACAAACCTGAATTTAAGCTCTCAAAATAGTGGAATAACTGCTCAGGAATTTTTTAATGTTGTAAATAGTTTCGGTGGTATTCTTATACCAGCACATATTTTTACACCTCATAAAAGTATTTTTGGAAGTTGTGTTGCCCAATTAACTGATATGTTTACACCTGGTACGATTGAAAAAATATCTGCTGTGGAATTGGGATTAAGTGCAGATACATTTTTAGCAGATTATTTAAAAGATTTGGAAAATTTTACTTTTCTGACTAATTCTGATGCTCATTCACTTCCCAAGATTGGTCGTGAATACAATGTAATTAATATTGAAAAACCTACTTTTAAGGAATTATTAATGGCCTTAAGAAGAGAAAATGATAGAAAAGTGGTAACAAATTATGGTCTCGACCCCAAGCTAGGTAAATATCATCGTACGTTTTGTGAGGAATGCAATAATACAGCTAGCGGTCCTCCGCCGGTTTTTCAATGTGAAAGATGTGGGAGCAAGAAAGTAACCAAAGGTGTGTTTGATAGAATTATTGAAATTTCTGATGGTAGAAATTCTATTTCTCCTGCTCATCGTCCGACTTATTGTCATCAGGTTGCTCTGGATTTTGTGCCTGGGGTTGGGAGGAAAACCTTGGAAAAATTGTTTGGTTATTTTGGTACGGAAATGAATATTTTGCATAAGGCATCTTATCAGGAAATAAGTCAGGTGGTTGGTTTTAAAATTGCCAAAGATATAATCGCTGCCAGAGAGGGGAAATTATCTTTATTAGCAGGTGGTGGGGGGAAGTATGGCAAAGTCGACAGAATGTCACAGAGTAGTAGTGGCTATAACTCTCTTTTTTGATTTTTTTTAGATTATATTATATTATTAATTTTCGCAAAAAATAAAAATCATTCCTATCAGATTATTGATAAGTCATTCTGGTATGAATGATTTTTTAAAAATGGGGAATAAAAAGAGGATATTCAAGTTAATTTGTTGTAATTAGATATAGTGAGGAAACATAAAATTACTTGATTAAGTTAATGGTTATACTATACATTTTTTG
>CAZAJW010000186.1:0-2233 GCA_964485485.1 uncultured Atribacterota bacterium
ATAATTCAGAGAATTTTGCATTGGAAGATCTGAATTTTCATCTGGCCTTATCACAAATAACCAAGAACCCTATTATTATCAGGGCAAATTTTGTTATAAGAGATTTCTTTAGTAATCACATGGTAAAGGTAGTTGAGGCGATGGGAACAAGGCCTGGTCTGTATTATCATGAACGAATAATTCAGGCAATAGAAGAGAAAGACAGAAAAAAAGCAAGAAGACTAATGAAGAAGCATCTTGAAAACAATGAAAAATTTCTTCCACTTTATTCTTAATTGAACCAACAGAATGTTTATTATAATTATTTCTCTCTTTATAAAATAAATTTTTTTCTATTGTTTTGTTTGAAAATTTTTTGATACCTGCATTTATGGGATTAGTTCTGGATAAATACATTACCTTTTGTTTCGTAAGAAAAGTTGCTATTAATTATAATTTTTCAAAGTCAAGATATATACTTAATTGATATAATTTTTACTAATATTTATTTAACATATTTAACAAAAAGGAGAAAAAGATGACAAGAATGAAAATTATGATTCCTTTTTGGATACCCCAGGAAGTAACTGAAAAGGTTAGCAATGAATTCCGGCTAATATACCCAAAAGAAAAAATTAATGGGATGATGAATATAGATGAAATCAAAACCACTCTTCCCGATGTTGAAGGGGTTATGGTGGCAGCTGAACCATTTGGCAGGGATTTGATTGATATTGGTAAAAATCTGAAGGTGATTGGAAGAATGGGCGTTGGCTATGATAATATTGACTATAAATATGCTGGTACAAAAGGTGTTGGTGTTATCAATACACCCATTGCAGTTCAACAGCCCACTGCCGAACTGACAGTAACAATTATGCTGGCAGTAGCTAGATGTGTAGTACACCTGGATAAAAAGATTCGAGCAGAGAAAAGAAGTATACATCTTCCTCTTTTTGATAAAAGTGCCACTACTTTATATGGCAAGACCTTAGGAATTATTGGTTTTGGCCGTATTGGTAAAGCAGTAGGGAAGAAATGTTATGGCTTGGGTATGAAAATAATTTATTCTGATCCGGTATCTGCTGATAAAGAATTTGAAAAATCAATAAATGCTAAGCGTGTTTCCACAGAAGAGCTTTTAAGGGATGCAGATTTTGTGACCTTGCATTGTCCTTACTTTCCTGAGAATCATCACTTGATTAATAAAAACACTTTGAAGATGATGAAACCCGGTTCATATCTAATAAATGCATCAAGAGGTAAAATGATTGATGAGCAGGCTCTAGTAGGTGCTTTGAAAGATGGAATAATTGCAGGAGCTGCACTCGATGTATATGAATATGAACCTGAAGTAAATGCTGAATTACTGGAATTGGATAATGTTGTTCTGACTCCCCATGTGGGAACATGGAACTATGATGCGCGTATCGAAATGGCTTTAGAATCACTAGAGGGTATCTGCAGATTTCTGAAGGGTGAGATCCCCGTAAATTGTGTTAATAAAGAATATCTAAAATAGTTATGGTCTATAAAGCTACTTCAGTTACAAAAATAATATTAAATAAAAGGATAATAAAATGAAAAGAAATAAATTGAGAGAAATCCTACAGACTGGAAAACCTTCTTTGGGAACTAGAATATCTGCACAGTGGCCTATGATTGCAGAGCTGGTCGGTAGTAGTGGTAATTTTGATTACATTGAATACGTTGCTGAATATTCTCCTTTTGACCAATATGATCTTGAGAATATTACTCGAGCTTGTGAATTAACCGGAATGGGGTCTATGATTAAAGTTGATTTCCAGAACCGTAAATATGTTGCTCAGAAAGCAATAGCCTCTGGCTTTCAGGCAATTCTTTTTACAGACCATAAAACCCCGGAAGAGGTTAGAGATTCTATAACTGCCGTGAAAGCAGATGAACCGTCTTCTGGTGGTCGCTTTGGCTATCCCAATCGTCGTTTTATCGGTTGTCAACCTTACTTATCTCAGTTAGAACATGTTAAGCGTGTTAATGAAGTTGTAATATGTTTTATGATAGAAAAGAAAGAAGCGATGGACAACATTGAAGAAATTTGTTCTATTCCTGGAGTTGATATGGTTCAATTTGGACCTTCGGATTATTCAATGAGTATGGGTAAAAATAAATCTGATATTGAAAAAGAATGCAAGGCTGCTGAACGGAAGATGATTGAAGTTTCCCTGAAGCATAATGTTAAACCAAGATGCGAAATATATGGTGACCCTGATCA
>CAZAJW010000187.1:0-2032 GCA_964485485.1 uncultured Atribacterota bacterium
AATGTCAGGTTCCGAGCCTCGTTTAATCTGTTCCCCAAAATATGTTCTAGCTTTATTTAAATCAGGCCAACTGGTATCTTCCTTCTGGCTGTAAGACCAATAGATTATTTCAGGTGATTTGATAGTAACATTTAAAATCGAACCCATAACCTTTTCAACTAATTTATTTTTCTCAAGAAAACTAAAAACATTCCACGAGAGAGCATCTTCGCTATTATCCCTTGCCATCCTGCTTTCTCTCTTTACTGTTTTGATGTTCTTTAATAATTCCAAATCATCCTGGTCTTTCCATAGAAGATTATCTGATTCATTCTGATATTCAAAAGTAGATGGAGATATAAAAATTTTATGTTCTGGGCAATAAAATCTGTTTTCCCTCTTGAAAGAATTTCTCTGTCTTTCCACTATCACATCACAATCTTTAACCGGACATTCCACAGTAGTTTCAGTAATATTAATTTTTTCTTTTAAATCTTTTAAACCATACATTTTATTATCTTTTTACACTACAATTAAAAATTATTTTAGTATTAATTAGTTGTAATTTGATTTTTTATACTATTTTATTCTTGGATCTTTCTTATTCGTTAACGGCCTTGGTGTTTCTTTTTTCTTTCCATCAAAGTATGATTGAATAAAAATTGAGAGAATTTTATCATTAGCATTTTGTACTTCTTTTTTTAAATCATCAATGTAATGATACTTGGTGTTGCAAAAAACCAAGTTAATGGCTTCTTCCGCTCCACCGTACTCTTTAGCAAAGAATAGTTTTTTGTTATCCATTTTTACTTCATTTACAAAATTTTTACTATTGTTAATAACATATTTAAATTCAAGGGCGAATAATAATTCTTTGCTATTTTGAAAATGCTTGTTATTTTCAGTTCTAATTTCTAACAATCTTACGTTTTTATTTACTATATCTTCTTCACTATTGGCCTTTTTAATAAAAGTTGGATCCAAAATAGCTAAATCATAATTCCCTCTATACCCTTTTCTTTCACCCAATAGGTATGGCTCTTTAAAATTCCCATTTAATAATTCTGATTTCTTGTATCTAAAATTAGTTGGATATTCCCTGTGTACAAGATATATTCTTTTCCCATCCTGGGTTAACTCTTCATGGTTGGTTGAATACAATCTGTGATATAAATATGAAACTATATCAGACTCAGTAAAGAAATAATAAGGGTGTTCCCTAAATTTATTTATTGTACTATTTATTGCTTCCCAAGCCTTTTCCTTAATCTTATCAATTTTTTTATTCATCTTTTCCCCCTAATATTTATTATCCTTTTGTTATTTTTGCAATATTTAATTGCTTAAATCATTGCTCAAATCTTTTAGAAAAATACTTATACACTTATAACCAAAAACTGAAAAACCGCAAACTGATAACTATTTTCCTCTATATCTCCTCCTCATCTTTTTGATCTCCTCCACAACTTCTTCTTTCAATTCTTCAGGGTAAATCACCTCTGCACAGCTGCCTAGCTGTAATACCCACCTTTTAATCTCTGTTAAACTGCTCACTTCTGCCTTAAAAAGAATAGTTTCATTTCCCAGGATAATTATTCGCTGGGTAGGATGGCGCTTCTCTTCTTTGACCCAGCGGGAGGCAGGAACAAATATTTTTATCTCGACCTGGTAAGTTTCCCCTTCTCCCCTGACTACCTGCCAGCTCTTGCCCATATAGGAAGAAAGAGAAAAATCAGCAGGAATCTGAAAACTTTTATCGGTTAGTTCAATATCTTTAATCCGGTCAATACGAAACATTTTTATTTGTTTGCGTAAATGGCAAAAAGCTATTAAGTACCAGAATCCTCCCCGAAACATCAGATGAAAGGGATCAACGTTTCGGATATTCTCTTCATCTCGGGAAATAGCATAATAGGTCATCTTAACCTGTTTTTTCTCCATAATTGCCTGGTTAACTTTTTGAAATATGGCATCATAAGATTGGTAATCCTTTAATTTTCCTAAGTAGACAGAAATCTTCTTGTCAATCTTTTGCATATACTCTTTGTTTTTT
>CAZAJW010000188.1:0-4518 GCA_964485485.1 uncultured Atribacterota bacterium
AAGTTAACTTTATCAATATTTAAATCACCCGCTAGTTCCATAACTGCGGCAATATATTCAAAATGAACTTCCTTATCAGCATAAACCTCAATTCCTTCGCCAAAATTATCTTTCTCCTGTTCATAAAAATAACTATAAATTTCATCCCAGGATATCATTTTATTATCCAAAAATATCTGTCCGGTTTTATCCAGGTACAAAATAACCGAAAATTTTTCTATTTCTGATTTTAGGTTAGCCTCTGGTAGCCTAATAGTGGCCCTAGTTTGATTATCGTCCAATGTAGAAGCAACCATAAAAAATATTAATAATAGAAAAATAACATCAATTAAGGGAGCCAGGTTTATTTCCAAATCTGCTTTTTTAATCTTGTATTTGCGCATCTCCATCACCTAACTTTTGAGCATAGTTAATTAATTCTATTTCTCTTTTTTCGCTATGCTTAATTATATATTCTAATTTATTCCTAAAATAATAGTAAGCTGCCAAACTGGGAATTGAAATTATTAATCCAAAAGCTGTTGTTGTCAAAGCTTCGGAAATACCCTGGGCTAACTGTTGGGATTCAACATTAATAGATAAAAAATGAAATATCTTAATCATGCCGATTACTGTTCCTAATAAGCCCAACGATGGACTTATCTTGCCAATAAAATGTAGCATGGCTAAACGCCTTTCCATTCGAGGAAACTCGAGCATCTTCACCTCTTCCATCTCTCTTTCCATTTCCTGGCAACCCTTTGCCCAACTTTTAATGCCTTTTGTTAAAACCCGGCAAATAGGGTTTCGAGAATGTTCAAACAAGGACAGGGCATTTCCTGTTTTGCCTGTTTTTAAATCTTCCCTTAATTGTTGCATAATTTTTTCTGGGATCTCCCGCCTTATCCTGCTAAAATAAAAAAAACGTTCCAGCATAATAGCAAAGGCAATAATTGAAAAAAATAACAAGGGATACATAATAACTCCACCTTGCCGGATAAGTTCATTCATATATAACACCTCTTTCTATTTTCATTTCAATCGAAATACTACCGGAATCAATACCCAGCTCTCCCTATCGATATTTCCTGATTTCGCAGACTCAAATTGCCATTTATATACAGATTGCACGGCTTCTCGATCAAAATCCTGATAACCGGAAGAAGCCTGTATTTCTACTTGCATAGCTTTGCCTTTTTTATTAATTAATACCTTCAATTGAACTTTTCCCTCAATTTCCCTCTTTCTTAGATTTTCCGGATATGTTGGCTGAAAAACAGAAGTAATCTTGGGTGGAAAAATATTATCACCTGAAAAGTTAGATTGGGTAAAATCAAGAGGTCGTTCTTCCGACAATAATCTACTATCATTGAATTTTTTATCAATATTCTTTTTATCTCTTAAGAACTCTTCATTTTTCCCCTGAATTGATTCATCTTCTTTTTTGGTCTGTTTAGTCCCTTTCTCTTTAACTAAGTCCTTTTCTTTTGTAGCCTCCTTTGTCACTGGATTTTCCTTTTCAAGCTGACTAATTATCTCTTCTCCTACCTCTTCCAAATTATAATTTTCTTGAGAAATAGATTCTGGCTCATTTTGCATTTCCGTAATTTTCTTATTATTTGAAATATCGGAAATTGTGTCTAATATTTCCTTTTTGGATTTAAGAAAACTTCCTTGCAAGTCTTTTCCCCTTTCTGCTACACTGCTGTTTGAAGTAGAAAGAAACGTCATTTTACTAGAATTGGTGACATAATCTTCTTGGGCCTTATTATGCCTGAAGTCAATTCTTGCAACAAGAAAATGAATCGCCCAAAGATGAAAAACTATTGAAACTAACAGAGTAATATAAATGGTTTTATTCTTCATTTGTTTCACTTAACGATATTCCAGTAAACATCACACCCGTATACTGTATAGCATAGCAGGTATCTTTAAGAACCTTTAAAAGATGTTTAGCTTTTGCCTGGTTACTTTTTGTTCTGCTTTTTTCTTATATCTTGACTGAATATTGCTTAGCAATATAACTTCCTGTTTCTGACTTCAGATTAAAAATTATTATATGCTTTAGATTAATCTTTTTATGGTAAAACTATTTTATTTAATCAAAAATCGGTGCTAATCCCCACCATAAATGTCCTTCCCTGAATAGGATAACCGCTAACTAATTCAGTCTTTTGATTTAGTATATTTTTAATGCTAAAATTCAGTTGTACTTTTTTATTTGCTTCCACATCCACAGTCATATCCCTGGCAATACTTGCATCAAATAAATAATAACTTTCCAGTTTATCCGGTCGACCTGTTACAATATAACCATCTAAACCTATAGAAAAATCATCTTCATGTTCGCCAACCTGATTAAAATAGGTCAAACCAAACCCATACTTGTTCTTTGGTTTTAATTGATTACCTGTATCAAGGTCAATAGCATTTAAGAAAGTATAATTTATATTCCCTAAAAAATGTTCATCAAATTCTTTTTTTAATATAACTTCCATTCCATCCGTCCTGGCTGAGCCAATATTTGAAGGCCGCCAAACTCCTTCGCTGCCAGCTGCCCAATTAATTAATTGGCTTGCATTTTTATGAAATACATTTAATTCAGCCTGACTATCTCTCTCCTCACTAATAAAGCGTAGTCCTGCCTCATAAGACCAGGCAGTTTCCGGAAGAAGGTCAGGATTTCCGGCTACATACCCGTCTTCCGGCCAATAAAGATCATCATAGGTTGGGGCCCGATAAGCTCTACCCACAGAGGCATGAATACTCAGCTCATCCTGTAAACGATAAGAAATTCCTATACGGGGATTAAATTGTCCGCCAAAGATTTGGTTGTAATCATAACGTACCCCAGCTGTTATACTTAGCTTTTCCAATTCTGTCGGTTGCCAAACATCTTGAATAAAGACTGCACCATTTAAATCCTGTTGATTTCCAATATCTGTACTATCTAGCCAATGCTGTTTAACCGCTCCACCCCAGCTCAAAATATGATCACTTTCCTTATTTTCATTATTAAAACTGAAGTTATAATGGGTACTATCAAAAGATAATCCTACAGTGTAGGTTTTGTGAATACTGGCACCGGTATGTCCCCATTCATCTGGATTGTCATAATAAAGACAATGAAAATCATACCAAGCCAATATATTGATGTCTTTGTCTTCTTCTTTCTTCTGCCATTTTAGATTCAAATTAATATTTTGGTCATTTTGCTGGGCATTGGGAGTTGGGTAATCGATTGAACCAGGTATTCCTCTTTGATAATCATGGTAACGAAGGGCTAAATCCAATTCTGTCTGTCGGTCTATCTCTTTAGAAATTTTCCCCATCAAAGAAACTTTATCTAATTGACTGTTCTGGCGATCTCCTTCTGTTTTGTAATATTCACCAGTGAAAAAATAACTCATATCATCCATTTTACTCTGATAAGAAGCTTGATATTTTTTAGTGGAATAATTACCGTAATATACTCCTGCTGTTCCTTTTCCCTCCTCTTCTCCACTTTTAGTTATAATGTTAATCACTCCACCCAATGCGTTAGCCCCATAGAGGGCAGAAGCCGGCCCACGGTAAATTTCAATCTTTTCAATCATATCTGACGGAATCAAGCCTAGGTCTATTTTGCCTGTTTGCGGGTCATTGGCTATCTGTCCATCTATCATGATTAAGACCTGTTCCGGTGATGAGCCACGAATACTGACTGCCTTAACATCTCCCTGGGAACCATAGTCCGTTATCTCAAGACCAGCTATATTTCTAATAATTCCAGCCAGGTTTTCTGATCGAGAAATAGCAATCTCTTCCCTTGAAATTATTTCTACACTAGCCGTTGAACCCAGTAAGTCTTCCGGATATTTTGAGGCAATTACTACAATTTCCTCCATGGTAAAGAATGGCTTCTGTTCCTTATTAGCAAAGACTTGCATACAAATGAAAAAAATAGCAATACAAACTAATAGACACATAAAAACAAAATTTAATTTTCTTGGCATTTTTTATCTTTCTCTCCTTTTAAAATTAATAATTTTCACGAAATCTTTCCCACTACCAGGGTAAGCTAGCGACAATTACCCGTAAAATTATGCTTATGTTAGGCACACAACAAAAAAGCTGCCTCCTTTTTCAAGAAGGCAGCTCGTAGAACTTACCAAAAATTGGTTTATCCCTGCTTCCCCTCTATGTCGGAGGTCTTTAAGCAGACAAGTATGGCAAGTCTTCTGGCTCCCAGCCCCTTATTTATATCGTCCTTCCCACCTAATGGGCAGTGAACGATATTGGGTTATGCTGGTTACAGATGCGACAACAGCAACGGTTTTGCACCGTTTTCCTTTTTAATCAAACAAGAACCATAATTGCAAGACAACTTTATTCAATTTTTATTTAAGTTATTTTAACATATAATAAAGTGAATAACAATATATTTTTGATTATATTGTTATTATTTTGTATCCTTGACTTATTTTTTCAATATTTTTCTAGCTTTCTATGCCAGAACTACAATGGGTATTCCGTTATAATTATCAACATAAGCATTAA